>CACILY010000004.1 GCA_902587615.1 uncultured Prochlorococcus sp. | reverse complement strand
TGTTCAGTAAAACAAATTTGCCAATATAGACCATTAAAAAAAGGACGTCTTTAAATAAAGATGTCCTTTTTTTAATGGTCTTCTATAACAACTAATATTAAATTTAATAGAATAACATTTATGTAACTACTCCTTACATGTCTAGAGAGGATCTAAAAAGCTTTATAAATGCAGCAGAGCGAAGTCTTGAAATAAGACTTGCATTAAAGAAAATTAAACATATAAATGATATTCTTGAGATAGCAACAAAATATGGCTTCAAAGTAACCTTAGAGGACCTTAAAGATGATTCTATTATTGAGGATGTTGCTACATGGTTCAAACGAAGCAATGTATATCCAATAAAAAAATTAAATTAAAGGATTTTAGAAGAATTAATCTATTTTTCATACTCCTTTTAGGAGGAGGTAATCCTAGAGAGAAACTAGAGACAACTATTCTCTACTTAACATGTAGAAATAACCGTACTATATATTAATTCTTTCTGAAGAGGATCGGTTTACTAGCTAAAGACTTAAGACATTTTAACTTAGTGTATTTATACAAATATAATCATTAATGCAGCCTCAATCTGAACAATTTACAGAGAAAGCATGGTCTTCTATTATTTTGGCTCAAGAAGAAGCACAATTAAATAGCCATCAACATATAGAGACAGAGCATCTTCTACTTTCCCTTCTTAATCAAGATGAACTAACTATAAGGATCTTTGAAAAGTGTGGTGCATCAATTAAAAAAATTACATCTAATTTAAAGAGCTATATAGATAAGGCGCCAAAGTTAAAATCCATGCCAAAAAAATTATTCATAGGAAAAGGACTTAATAAGGTTTTAGAAAAATCAGATGATTATAAAAAATCATTCAATGATAGCTATATATCTATAGAGCATCTCTTGTTAGCCTTATCTAATGACAGCCGATGCTGTCAAAAGATAATAAAGGAGGATGGATTACATGAAAATAATCTTCTTTCAGCAATTCATGAAATCAGAGGGCATCACAAAGTGACCGATCAAAATCCAGAAGGAAAATATGAATCTCTTAAGAAATATGGAATTGATCTTACTAATCAAGCCAGAGAAGGAAAACTAGATCCTGTTATAGGCAGGGATGATGAAATAAGGCGAACAATACAAATTTTAAGTCGCCGAACTAAAAATAATCCTGTTCTAATTGGTGAACCTGGTGTGGGTAAAACTGCAATAGTTGAAGGTTTAGCACAACGAATTCTTAATGGAGATGTACCAGAGGCACTACAAAACCGTCAATTAATTGCTTTAGACATGGGAGCACTTATTGCGGGAGCTAAATATCGAGGGGAGTTTGAAGAAAGGCTAAAAGCTGTTCTAAAAGAAGTTACAGAATCAACAGGCCAAATAATTCTTTTTATTGATGAGATTCATACAGTTGTGGGTGCAGGTGCCTCTGGAGGATCAATGGATGCAAGCAATCTTTTAAAGCCAATGCTTGCGAGAGGAGAGCTTAGATGTATAGGTGCAACCACATTAAATGAACACAAACAATATATTGAAAAAGACCCTGCACTCGAGAGAAGATTTCAGCAAGTAATAGTACATCAACCTACTATCGAAGATACTATTTCAATACTCAGGGGTTTAAAAGAGAGATATGAAGTGCATCATGGGGTAAGAATTTCAGACAATGCTCTTGTTGCAGCAGCTGTCCTAAGTAATCGTTATATAGCTGATAGATTCCTCCCTGACAAAGCAATAGATCTTATAGATGAATCTGCCTCAAAATTAAAAATGGAAATAACCTCAAAGCCAGAGGAAATAGATGAAATTGACAGGAAAATAATACAACTTCAAATGGAAAAGCTTTCTTTAGAAAGAGAATCAGACTCTGCAAGCAAGGAAAGGTTAAATCTTATAAAGCACGAATTAGAAAATTTACTAGATAAACAAACTTCATTAAACTCTAAATGGCAACAAGAAAAAGACTCTATAGACGAACTATCAGCAATAAAAGAAGAGATTGAGAAAGTGCAATTACAAATAGAACAGGCAAAGAGAAATTATGATCTTAATAAGGCAGCCCAATTAGAATATGGAACATTGAGTAATCTTCAAAACCAATTAAATAAAAAGGAAGACTCTATAGAAAATGAAAATAAGTCTGCTGAAAATCCTCTTCTTAGAGAAGAGGTAACAGAAGATGATATTGCCGAAGTAATTGCCAAATGGACTTCCATTCCAGTTACAAAGCTTGCGAAATCAGAGATGGAAAAACTCTTAGAGCTAGAAACAACTCTTCAAAATAAGGTAATTGGTCAAAACCAGGCAATTAATTCAGTTTCTGATGCAATACAAAGATCAAGGACTGGGTTAAATGATCCTAATCGCCCAATAGCAAGTTTTTTATTCCTAGGGCCTACAGGAGTAGGTAAAACTGAGCTTTCAAAATCACTTGCTTCTCAATTATTTGATAGCGACAGCGCAATAGTAAGAATTGATATGTCTGAATATATGGAAAAACATTCAGTTAGTCGACTAATTGGAGCCCCTCCTGGATATGTAGGGTATGAGACAGGTGGTCAATTAACTGAGGCAGTAAGAAGAAGACCATATTCAGTACTTCTATTTGATGAAATAGAAAAAGCCCATTCAGATATTTTCAATGTAATGCTACAGATACTAGACGAGGGTAGAATTACTGACGGTCAAGGAAGAACAGTAAATTTTACAAATACTGTGATTATTTTAACTAGTAATATAGGCAGTCAAGCAATTATAGAATTATCAGGAATGGACAATCGAAAGGAAGAGATGGATAAGATTATAAACGAATCTCTCAAACAAACTTTTAAACCAGAGTTTTTAAATAGACTTGATGAGGCAATCATTTTCAATAGTCTTAACAAAAATGATCTAACTGAAATAATAATACTTCAGTTAAATAAAATCAAAGAGAGACTTAGGGACAAATCCTTAGATATAAAAATCAGCAAAGAAGTTATAGATTGGATAGCAGACAAGTCTTTTGATCCAATTTATGGTGCAAGGCCTCTAAAAAGAAAATTGCAAAAGGAACTTGTAACTCGTATAGCAAAATCAATTCTAAAAGGAGATACTTTACCAGGTAAAACAATAGAAGTAGAATTAATTGATGGTAAGATAATGCTTCTCTAAACTTCCTTCATTATTAGTTAACTAACCTTATACCAATCGGGAATCAATTCAAAATAAGAGGCATTAAAATCATTTTCACGTGCTTCAGTACGCCAACAACATGCTCTTCCGCCTGTTGTAATCATTAAAATGCTATTTGCCCATTCCCAAATCAATTTAGCGGTCGATTCCATTCCAACGTTTTCCATTATTCGCAGATCTAAAGCACCATCTTCGTGAAGTTGCTTCCATACATGAATAAGTGGGTCATCTTGATTAACCAAAAAGGTATGATCGAAATTTCTAGTTAATTTTTCCTCCAAATCCTTTAATCCAGAAAAGTCAACCACAAAGCCATGTTGATCTAGCCTCTGAGATCCAAACCAAAAAGTAAAACTACGACTATAACCATGAACGAATCGACAATGTCCGGAATGCTTCCATTGTCTATGGCAACAAGGATAGTCAAGAAACTTCTTACTACATGTAAAAACAAAAGTAGGGATAGACATTTTATAAACGTTTAAGGAAACTAATAGAAGAACAAATTCAAAACATTTCTTTAAGTACCAATATGACTCTAATCACGACATCCTTCATAGAAAAACTAAGTTTTAATGACAAAGAATTAATGCCTGCTATAGCTCAAGATTGGCTTGATGGGGCTGTACTCATGATGGCTTGGGTAAATCGTAAATCCTTAGAACTTACTCTCGAGAGTGGAGAAATCCATTATTGGAGTCGTTCAAGGAAAGAAATTTGGCATAAAGGTGCTACTAGCGGTCATATTCAAAAGTTAAAAGGAATTAGATATGATTGCGACTCAGATGTAATACTTTTTACTGTTGAACAAATTGGTGATATATCTTGCCATCTGGGTACAAGAAGTTGTTTCACCAACGAAGTACAAATTGAATCTAAAGAAGAATTTTTTTCTCATCTCCCACCCGCAGATATATGCAGTGAGCTCTTCCATACAATTGAAAAAAGACATTCAAATCCTGAAGAAGGAAGCTATACAAATAATCTCCTCAGTGCAGGAGATAATAAAATCCTAAAAAAGATTGGAGAAGAAAGCGCCGAGTTTGTAATGGCCTGCAAAGACAATGATCCAGAATCTATCTCAGGTGAAGCTGCCGATATAATATTTCATTTACAAGTTGCACTCAAATATCATGGGGTTACATGGAAAGAAGTTTTAAAAGTTCTATCTAAAAGGAAAGGGAAGAGACGCATTGCTAACTAACCATCTACTCCCAATCTAAATAGGTCCTAAGCATTAAATTTATGCAAACTAAATTTTAAGTCCTACTCCTCTTGCCATTAATGTTGCAAATAATGGAATAGACGCGAATCCAATTAATTCCAAATTAATAAGAAGGGCTAAACGGCTTACTAGCTTAGAATCAACTTGGGGTAACTCACCTCTCCGAATAGGAATAACCCAAAGAATATATGTAATTGTGGGATAAAGAGATATTGCCCCTACGACAATAAAGACAGTGACCTTAATCCAAAATATAGGGTTATGAGTGTAAAACGAGCTCTCTTGAGCAAAATAAAGCACTCTTAAAATTCCACTAATCAAAAGCATTAAGGCTGCGATACCATAAACAACATCTGTAATAATTAAAGATATTGCTTCTTCTCGATTTGGATAAGTCTTTAAGAGCTTTCTTTCTAGCACTAACGCACCAAAACACAACATAAAGCTGAAATAATGAATATATGCAACTAATGCACTGCGAGCAATATCTTGACTAAAAGTCATTGCCAGAAGCATGGGATTACAAGAGCAAAATCTAATAATAGCTTGATATAAAAGAATTCTGGCAAAAAATATCCAGAAAACTTAGGGATAAATTAGGAATAAAACAAAAATCAATTCCGAACTATTCATTACGCCTATAGAAAGTAAACATTTTCTCTCTAGATTGATTACATAATAGAGGTAACTCTCGTGAGTTCTTTAAGCGACTTTCTTGGAGAAATCGGGCGCCATCAACTCTTAACGCCTGAAGAAGAACTTACCATGGGCCGAAAAGTGCAAGCGATGCTTGCCTTAACGAAAGCTTGTGAACTTGCAGGGGGTAAGGGGCCAGAATGTAATTTCTCGGATACCGAAAAAAGGACTATCAAATCTGGCGAAAAGGCAAAAGATCAGATGATTACTGCGAATCTTAGGCTTGTAGTTAATTTAGCCAAGAGATATCAAGGAAAAGGACTTGATCTACTTGATCTAATTCAAGAAGGAACCTTAGGTCTAACAAGAGCTGTGGAGAAATATGATCCAACTCGAGGGCATCGCTTCTCTACCTATGCTTATTGGTGGATTCGCCAAGGATTAAATAGAGCACTTTCAACTCAAAGCAGAACAATCAGAATCCCAGTCAATATCAATGAAAAGTTAACCAAACTTAGAGCAGCCAAATCACGATTAATGCAAGATAATGGCATTCCTCCATCAATAGAACAAATATCTCAAAAGATGCGTCTTCCCGTTCAAGAGATTGAAGAGCTTCTTACATGTGAATTAAGAAGTATCACCGTGAGCTTGCAGGGAGTAATAAATTCAAAATCAGATCCTTCAGAGCTAGTAGATATTCTTCCTAGCGAAGAGATTGCTCCAATGGAATTAGCAGAGCTAGCGGAACGGAGTGATTCAGCCTGGTCATTATTAGACAAAGCAAATCTTACTGAAAAAGAAAGGACTATCGTTAGTCTCAGATTTGGATTGGATGGTACAAATCAATGGAGAACTTTAGCTGATGTGGCAAGACACATGAACTGCAGTAGGGAATATTGTAGACAAGTTGTTCAAAGAGCCTTGAGAAAACTTCGAAAAGCTGGGGTCCAAAGTGGGCTAATAGAAAGTAATCTTGAAAATACCTAATGATCACCATCATTATTTCTTGAAAAATAGTGTGCATATATAACTAGTCTTATTAGAACTTCAAAATCTTTTTTTAATTCTCTATGACAAATAAGAAAGATTCAACAAGAAATATTTACGAAGCAGAAGTAATTGATAGCTCCGTAATAGATGAAGGTGTTTTAAGAAAAGTTTTAATCAGAGCAGGTCGCACTCTGGCTCAACCTGCCTTAGAAGCATTTGAGATATTGATAGCCCCCTCAACGCCTAACCAAGTAAAAGTTTCAATGTTTGCAGCATTAACTTACTTAATAATGCCCGTAGACTTGGTTCCAGATTTTATTCCTGTAGCTGGTTTCAGTGATGATTTGGTTGCCCTTACAGCAGTAATAAGCCTCTGGAGCAATCATGTTACTCCTGAGATTCGAAACAAGGCTCTCCGCAAACTTGATAAATGGTTCCCACTCTAAAGAATGAAACAGTGGTCACATCAAATAGAAGAGGAAATTACTCTTTTAATAAAAGACTGGCTCAAACAGCAAGGGCGCACCCAGGCTGAACTGAGACAAAGTCTTCAAGCAGAATCTTCTCGAATGTCGGCCCTCCTTGAGGTGCTCCAGAGAGAATATTTTTTGGGAGGATTCCCAAAGGTTGCCGATCGGCTTTGCGAGATAGAAAATCATTGGTTGAAAAACAATACTCAGTCAATAGAAACTTCAGAAGAAGTGGATCCTTTTAGTCAGCTTGACCTCTTATTAGAAGAAATGAAAAACGATAACGTTAATTAAACGGTAATTTCGAACTAATAAAGTATTCTCCTGATGAAGCTTCTTAAAAGAATTATTTTTGACTTAAGAAAAAAATCAAAGAAGCTCATAATTATTTTTACTCTGATTTCTTCACTCCTAACTTCTGCAGATCATTTATTAGCACTTAGCCAATCTGAAGGAGAGAAACTATTCATACAACATTGTTCAGGATGTCATGTAAATGGAGGAAATATAATCAGAAGAGGTAAATCACTAAAAATCTCATCTCTTAAACGTAATGGTTTAGATGACCCGGAAAAAATAGCTAAAGTTGCTCGATTAGGTATTGGAAGTATGAGTGGCTATGAAGAATATCTTGGTAAAGGTGGAGATCAGATAGTCGCAAATTGGATATGGGAACAAGCTCAGAAAGCTTGGATCCAAGGATAAATTTCATAAGAAGTCCATATTCCCTTCTTCCAATAAACATCTTCCTGAATAATATTCCTTACTTCATCCTCATTCTCAACTTGAAAGATTCCAAAAACATATCTAGTACATTTAGTTGGCCCCAAGGTAATCAGTATCCCCTCCTCCTTAAGTGAATTAAGCCTATCTAGATGCTCATCTCGAAAAGGGGTTCGCTTTTCAACTGCATCTTCACAGTAATTACCCCAAAGAACAAATTGGTTCATCATCTGATTGATTAATAATCCATGAAAATTATCACTTTAATGTTGACACAATTGTCATACATTTTGCTATGTTAATTAGGTAAATTCAAACAGTTCAAATTATGCTCACTGGTAGCGACCTACTCACCAAAGTCAAAGAACTTGGTGATGTCAGTAAATCAGATCTTGTTAAAGCTTGTGGATATATATCCACTAAGAAGGATGGTGGAGATCGTCTTAACTTCACAGCTTTTTACGAGGCACTCCTTGAAGCTAAAGGTGTAAGCCTTGGAGCAACTGGAGTAGCAGGAATAGGCAAAGGTGGAAGAAAGCTTAGTTATGTAGCAACTGTTCAAGGCAATGGCAATCTTTTGATTGGCAAGGCATATACAGCACTACTAGATCTAAAAGCTGGTGATGAATTTGAGATCAAGCTAGGACGTAAGCAAATAAGGCTTGTTCCTGCTGGAGCTAGTGAAGACGACGAGGATTGAAGGAAATCGATCTAGACTAGTTAATCTCAAAAGACAAAACAAATAAAACCGCAGAGAGAAAGCCCCAGAACATATCGGGGCTTTTTTTTTTGCCTTATAAAATGATAAGAAGATTCTTTAAATTACACTTTATTGAACGGCTTGTCGTAGCTCTTCACAAAATATTCCAGCTTCTTCAACAGCATAACCAGGCCGAGCTTTTGAAATTCTTTTTACAAGTGCACTTCCAACTATTGCTCCGTCAGCACCCCAACTACGGACTTTAGAAATATGTTTAGCCGCCGAAATACCAAATCCAACAGCAACATGACTTGAGGAAGATTCTTTTATTTCTTTCACAAGAGTCTGAACACTATCATTTACAACTGTACGTTCACCTGTTACACCCGTAACACTTACAAGATATGTAAAACCTTTACTTGTCTCTGCAATCCTTTTTATACGATCCTTAGGTGTTGTTGGTGCAACTAATAAGATCAAATCCAAACCACTAGCTGAAGCAATTGGTGAAAATTTCTCTGCTTCTTCAAGAGGTAGATCTGGCACAACAATGCCTGAGACACCTACCTCAGAAGCATCATGACAAAATCTTTCCATTCCTCGATTAATTAAAGGATTGCAATAAGTGAAAAGAACTATTGGTATGTGCAATTTATCTCGCAAACCACCCAACATTTTGAAAACACTAGATATCGAAGTACCCGAAGAAAGTGCCCTTGAAGCCGCTAACTGAATCACTGGCCCGTCAGCAAGAGGATCACTATAAGGAATTCCTAATTCAATAATGTCAGCCCCTTTCTCTTGTAATTTCAACAAAATCTCAGCAGAAGTTCTCAAATCTGGATCTCCTGCCATGAGAAAAGGCATTAAAGCAATTCTTCCCTCTTTGGTTATTTTTGAGAAAAGGTTACTAATATTTGAACTTTCCAAGGTTGTAACGTCCAATAAATCACTATTATCACTCATTTAACAATCTACCTTCTATTAATTCATTACAACTAATACCTGAAAATGTTACTAAATAACATTTTTCTCATTTTCGAGTTCTTCTATCAAACGATCTTTCTCCTCTTGGGACATAGATGCAAATTTTGCCTCTAATTTTGAGTTGGTTAATTGGTCATAAGCCTGTCTATATCGCTTCCTTTGCTCAATAAAAGTCATTTTGCCAGTGACTACTCGAAGGAAATAAGATCCAGTCCAAGCAATAACAATAAACACAAGTACTGCTTCAGCAGCTATCCCAGAGGAAACTTCATCAAGACCTAAAAGACGAAATAAAATATATCCCACTCCTCCCAAGAGAAGAATTAATAGTCCTAATTGAATAACTCTTGCACGTGTCACGAATCAGTCCTCTCCCTGAGCCTTCATTCGAAGATTCAAAAAAGGTGCAAACAAAATCAAGCCAGGGAAAAAAAGAAAAACTAATCCATAAATCCCTAAACGTTCTAATTTCCCCATAAAATGCCAACGATTGTTCATCCAAAAATAAAGAAACAATGGAACCAGAACCAAATAGACGAAACCAAGGGCTAAGTAAGTCCCTATCACAAGCAAAGAACTTGAAGTAATTTGATTTCCTAAAGCAAGAAAGGTCACTATGAAGAAAATTGCATATCTAAATCTAAGATCAGGTTAGGGTGGGTAGCCCATCCTTTTCAAGGGAGTATGGCGGAATTGGTAGACGCGCCAGACTTAAAATCTGTTGGCCGCTTTAGGCCGTGGGGGTTCAAGTCCCCCTACTCCCATTTAAAACCAATTATGAAGAGTCTTCGAGCCGGTTTTTTCATATAAAGAGAATATAAAACCTTCAAAAGATAATTAGAAGTTGAAAACAAAAAACTAGCTGGCTTTATATTTTTATTCAGCTTCAGCAAACCATTTTAGAGTCTCTCCCGCATGAAAAGGAACAAAAGACTCTGGTTTTAAATCATGATCTTTAAAAGAGTAATTTCTAGGGATTACATGCTCGTTCCTTCTTAATTTAATCGTATTAGTATTTGGTGGTAAACCATAAAATAAGGGGCCATATTCACTAGCAAAGGCCTCTAGACGATCAATTTTACCTTCTTCATCAAAAACTTCCGCATAACTCTCTAAAGCGAACGGTGCATTAAAAATCCCTGCACATCCGCACGCATTTTCTTTCTGAGAACGTACATGAGGAGCGGAATCAGTTCCAAGAAAAAAGCATGGCTTGCCACTTGTAGCCGCATCACGTAAAGCCAGTCGATGATCTTCTCTTTTTGCGATGGGCAGACAATAAAAGTCGCTGCGAAAGCCACCTAAAAACATTGCATTCCTATTTATATGTAAGTGATGAGGTGTAATTGTTGCAGCAAGATTAAAACCACTTGTCTCAACAAACTCAACAGCATTCTTGGTGGTGATGTGCTCTAAAACAACACGTAAGTTGGAAAATCTCTTCAACATAGGCTGAAGATAACGTTCTATAAAAACTGCTTCTCGATCGAATACATCAACGCCCGGATCAGTTACTTCTCCATGAACTAACAATGGCATATTTATCTTTTCCATTGTCTCCAGCAGAGAGTCAATGAGAGAAATATCACTAACACCTAGAGATGAATTAGTCGTTGCATTCGCAGGGTAAAGCTTTGCTGCAAAAAACACACCATCTGAATAACCTTGCTCTAAAACTTCTGGAGGCAGAGAGTCAGTTAGATAAGCAGTCATCAAAGGAGTAAATGATAACTGCGTAGGGACTTGATTTAATATTCTTTGCCTATAATTTCGAGCAGCCTCTATGCTCGTAATAGGAGGAGAAAGATTAGGCATGATAACTGCCCTACGAAAAATACGTGCTGAATGAGGGACGGTCACCTTTAACAGGTGATCGTCCCTAAGATGTAAATGCCAATCGTCAGGCTGACGCAAACTTAATTGGACTGGGGAAGAATTCAAATTAATCAACTCTATATAGGATCAATAAATTAGGTACCATTTACCTAAGAAGATTTAAATATCAATCTAATAGGAAAATGACTAATGAAAAGATCTCAACCAAATAACATTTCCTGAAAGGAAACACTTAAAAAATCGTGCCAAGAAACCTATGCAATCTTTCTTGATTTCAATTATTGAGTTATTAGCAGGGATAGGTTTATTGTTTGGTGGGGGAGAGCTATTTGTACAGGGATCAGTATCACTGGCTCGAATCCTAGGCATTCCTCAACTTGTAATAGGTTTAACCATCGTCTCTTTAGGTACAAGTGCTCCTGAGCTTTTCGTTAGCTTAAATTCCTTTATCAAAGGTTCAGATGCACTTGCAGTAAGTAATGTCGTTGGAAGTAATATTTTCAATGTCTTAGTTGTTCTTGGTAGTAGCGCATTAGTTCTTCCTTTAAAAGTAGAAAGTCGCCTTATCAGAAGGGATGTCCCCTTACTTTTAGCAGTATCAGCCGCAGTATGGGGAATGGCATCCGCTGGAACGATTACTTGGCAATCAGGATTAGCTCTGTTAATTGCCTTATTAATTAATACCGCATGGGAAATAAGAACCGTAAAAGAAGACTCCCAAGATGATTTAGGTAATAAGCCTTTAACAGTAAGAAACTCTTCTTTCAATCAATGGGGTTTTTCAATTGCATTTCTAGTAGTTGGAATACTTTTATTAACTCTTGGTTCAAACTTATTAGTTAATGGAGCCACTTTTCTTGCGATATCACTTGGAATCAGTGAAGCAGTAATAGGTCTGACTATCGTTTCAGCAGGAACATCTATGCCTGAACTAATTACTTCTCTAGTCGCTTCAATGAAAGGACGAACAGATCTGGCCATAGGGAATGTCATTGGCAGTAGTCTTTTAAATCAACTATTAGTTCTAAGTAGCTGTGCTCTTTTTGCAGGGAATAAGGGTATACAAGTTGAACAGATCTTAATCCAAAAAGACTTTCCCATAATGGTTTTATCCACTCTTGCGTGCTTACCAATTTTTTGGACTAAAGGAGAAATCAGCAGGCTAGAAGGAGCAAGCCTTTTGGGGATATATTTCTTATACCTAACAGATCAAATACTTCCGCATACTTTTCCAGATATAGTTAATAATTTCAGATTGCTAATTATTTGTGTAGTCCTTCCTGTGTCAATGATTTTGATAACATTCAAATCAATTGAATACTGGGCAATTAAATTAAAAGAAAGGGATATTTCTTAAAGAAGAAATAACATGTTATTCTCATAGAATTTATATCTAAATATAATAGCTATTTCATAGTCACAAACTCTTCTGCTAATGTTGGATGAAGTGCCATAGTTTTATCAAAATCTTCTTTTTTTGCACCCATCATTAAAGATATTGAAGCCATTTGAATTATTTCTGCGGAATGTTCCCCAATCATGTGACAGCCGATAATTTTCTCTGATTTAATTTCAACAATTAATTTCATAAGACACTTCCCTCCTTTCTGAGATAAGGAGTTTGACATAGGGCGAAAGGTAGATTTATAAATTTTAATTTGGCCAGGAAACTTATTAAATGCTTCCTCTTCACTAAGTCCAACCGATGCAATCTCAGGTTGACTAAATACTGCCTTTGGTACTAATTGATAACTTACAAAACCATCTTTATTTGCATATAATCTATCAGAGAAGTTCCTCCCCTCAGAAATTGCAACAGGTGTAAGATTTATTCTATTAGTAACATCTCCAATAGCATAAATTCCAGGAATATTTGTCATATTAAATTGATCAACTTCGATTTTATTATCCATAACTCTTACACCTGCTTTATCTATATCAAGACCTTTAAGATAGGGCTTTCTTCCTACAGCAAAGAGAACACCAGCAGTATTATATTTATTATTATTTGTAATCACAGTCATATCTCCGTTCTTACCCTCTATTCCTAACAAAGAAGTGTTAAATCGTAAATCAATTCCGTTCCCTTTCATTCCTTCTTTGAGAGATCGTGCTAATTCAAGATCAAACCCTCTTAAAAGTTCAGGTCCTCTAACTAATTGCGTAACCTCAACTCCAATTCCGTTAAGAATAGAAGCAAATTCGCACGCAATAAACCCTCCTCCAATAATTATTACTTTTTCAGGGTAAGTCTGCTGTAAAAACATATCGTCACTAACCCATCCCAAAGAAGCTCCTTTAATATCAGGCCGAATAGGCTGTCCACCTACAGCTACCAAAATATGTTTTGCTGAAAGTTCTAAATTTTCTTGCTTATCATCAGATTTCCTTATTGAGATTGAATTAGGTCCAGTAAATCTGCCCCAACCTGTAAAAAGCTCAACACCTGATTTAGACAAGAATTGAATATGCAACTTATTTAAACGATCAACTTCTTTCCTCACATTTGACAACAATTTTCCAGTGTCAAATTTAACCCCACTAAATTGAACTCCATAGCTACTAGCATTTTCAAGATAATGTCCATACAAAGAACCATAGACCAACAATTTCTTAGGAACACATCCTCGAATTACACATGTACCACCAACGCGATCTCCTTCAATAATTGCGACTTTAGCTCCATAGGAGGCAGCCCTTTTAGCCGCAGCCAATCCACCTGAACCAGCTCCTAATACTATTAAGTCAAAAGAATCTTTCAAGAAAAAAACCGAACTCTATTACTCCAATTGTTGTCCAAATCAATGAAAGAATCCACTAAAGCATTAAGTTGGAATGAATTATCAAAACTCTCCTCATTAGAAAGCAACCGAATAGAGGGTCCAAATAATCCTTATGCATTAATTCGTTTATTTGGACAATCTGCAAAAGACGTGAGAGTGACTTTATATAGAGATCATCATGCGTGGTGCCCATATTGTCAGAAAGTTTGGCTTTGGCTGGAATGGAAAAGGATTCCATATCAAATAAGGAAAGTCACTATGCGCTGTTATGGGCGTAAAGAAGATTGGTATTTAAAAAAAGTTCCATCTGGCATGCTCCCAGCAATAGAAATAGATCAAAGATTAATCACAGAAAGTGATCAAATAATCTTGGCCCTAGAAAAAGCATTTGGCTACTTAGGGAAACCTTTAGAGCATCCCGACTGTATTCACTTACGCAATTTAGAAAGAAAATTATTTAGGGCTTGGTGCATATGGCTATGCAGTCCAGTTAGAGGTAACAATGAAGAGACAAAAAGAAGAGAACAATTTCACTTTATAGCCAAGGAGCTTGAAGGCCACCTACATAAAGACAAATCTTTTTTACTAGATCCTACTAAACATAGTTCTGGAATAATTTTTCCTGGTAGTGCGGATGTGATATTTATCCCATACTTAGAAAGAATGAATGCATCACTTACTTACTACAAAGGTGTTTGCATAAGAGAAGACTACTTATTAATAGATAAATGGTTTAGGACTCTCGAACAGGATAGTATTTATAGAGGAACGCAATCCGATTTTCACACACATGCCCATGACCTGCCTCCTCAAATGGGTGGCTGTTGGTTAACGCCTAATTCTAGACAAAAAAAGTTAGCTCATCTAATTGATATAGGAGAGGGGCTCGGAGATCTAGAAAGCTCATTTAAAACATCCACAAAATATGATGCCGAAAAAACTGCATTAGAAAGGGTTATCAAACATCGTGAAAAAATAATGCTAGTAAATCCTCTAGACAGCGATTCTTTTGATCAACCATTAAGAGCTGCTCTGACATTGATGATTTCAGGTAAAACTTGTATACCTCTTAAAAACAGTGCCGCAGGCTTACGCTATCTAAAAGATCGAATATCAGTACCAAGAGACATGCCATTACTTTCCGCAAGAAAACTTCGCCAAGCCCTTGAATACACAGCTAGTCTTGATGGAGTAGAGCAAGGATTGTCCATACCTTTTAATAATAGATTTGACCAAAACCCAGATCCTTTTCTAAAACAATCAATATCTAATTAACCGTCTTCTTTCACATCCTCAACATATTCATCTACTTACTTTCCAAATAAAACAGGAATTACATGTCAACAAACCTATCCTCTATTTCTTATTCCTCTATCCCTAACCCCAAAACAAATCAACAGCTTTTCAAAGTAAAGATCAAAAGCCTACACCCAACTCAAATGTGCATCGGACTGGCAGAAGTATTGCAACGGAAGCAAGAGTTTACTCAGTTAAGCGATAATGAAAGACTTTCCTACTTCAAAAACAAACCTGTTCCTTTAGTTAGCAACCTTAATGATGAGCTGTGGATGCTAGACCGTCATCATCGACTAAGAGCATTAATTGAAATAAACGAAGAATTAATGGCATATGGCTACATAGTTAGTCAAATAAATACAGAAAAAGTGCAAGACAGTCTTGACTATCTTGCAAATAAGGGTTGGCTTTATCTTTATGACAATAGAGGTGTCGGCCCTCAGTCCGCTCAATCTCTTCCTATAAGCCTTTTAGAAATGAAAGATGATCCTTATAGAAGCCTTGTTTGGAAATTAAAAAGAGAAAATTTAATCGTTAAGAATCCATCAATTCCTTATCATGAGTATTACTGGTGTACATGGCTACGTCGTAGGCCCTTACCTCCTTTTAACTCAAAAAATCTTGCACCAGCTCTTCCTGTAGCAAGAAAATTAATCTGTTCGTTCACCGCATCTCATCTTGCCGGATGGAGCGGAGCAAAGTGCTAACTTCGTTTTCTAGAATCTATTTGAAGCAAATCTTTCACACGCTGAACTTTACTTGCTAAATCTGGATCACTAGATAACTTCTTTTCCACTTGTTCAATCGCATAGATAACTGTTGTGTGATCTTTCCCCCCAAATGCCTCGCCAATTCGAGGCAAGCTCAAATCTGTACTATGACGCATTAAATACATGCCTACTTGTCGAGATTGGCTAACAGCTCTTCGTCTACTAACGCTTTTCATTTCCTCTACTGTAACCTGAAATACCTCTGCAACTTTATCAAGAAGCTGTCGAGGGGTTACCTCAACACCTTGACCAATTGGGTCTAATAATGGAGCTACTGATTCCACATTCATCGGTAACCCTGTAATAGAAGCAAATGCGACAGCTCTAGTGAAAGCACCTTCTAGTTCTCTAATATTTGAAGTGAATCGTCCTGCAATAAATTGAATTAAATCCCTTGGCAGACGCATACGTTCCTGCTCAGCTTTCTTTTGCAAAATAGCCATCCTTGTCTCTAAATCCGGCACCTGAATATCTGCAATCAATCCCATAGAGAATCTCGAAATCAAACGTTCTTGAAGCCTAGGAATTTGATTAGGAGGCCTATCACTTGTCAGAACAATCTGCCGTCCCGCTTCATGAAGGGCATTGAAGGTATAAAAGAACTCTTCTTGGGTATACTCCTTTCCTTCTATAAATTGAATATCATCTACTAGTAGTAAATCAGCAGCTCTATATCTATCTCTAAATGATTGCATTCCAGATTTCCTTATTGCAATAATCAAATCATTAGTAAAAGTCTCAGTAGAGACATAGGTAACCTTTGCATTTGGATCAATTTCCAAGCGATAATGTCCAATAGCCTGCATAAGATGTGTTTTTCCTAATCCAACACCACCACAAATAAAAAGAGGATTAAATTCACGGCCAGGGGCTTCTGCTACCGCCATGGCAGCAGCATGTGCCATCCGACTATTAGGGCCAACAACGAATCTATTAAATACATATCTTGAGTTCAATAAAGGAAAATTCTTTTTAATTGACTTACCGGGCGTTTCAGGACTCTTACTAGGCCCAGGGAGAGAGGAAGGCGAAATAAACTCTGTAGAAGGAGGTTCAATAGAAACTTGTTTTTCATCCTTAGTCTTAAAGTTAACTTTAATAGGCCTATTGCAGATCTCACTCGCTAGCTTTTCAATAGTTTTTGAATAATGCTTTTTAAGATAATTGCTCGAGAAAGGATTAGGAGCAAGCAAAGTAAGCAGCTCTTCTTCAAAGAGACTGAACAGCGTAGGTCTAATCCAGGTTTCGTATGAAGGCTTGCTTAAGTTTTGTTGAAGAGAGTTCTGGATTTTCCTCCAAATCTCATCACCGCTTAGCACTGTAATTTTGTTCTTAGAGATTGAATCTAGGCTCATATTCGAAATTGGTCATTAATTCTTTAGGAGATGTGGTTTTAATCTTTTGTCTTAGATCCTCACAAAGGTTGCTGTAACAGGGTTATTAATGTTGAAAGCCCTTAAAGCTCTGAATCAATACAAATTGAATGAAGTCATTGCAACAAAAATCTCAGCTTCATTTTCTTGGCCTATTTCATCAATATCCTAAGCGGATACCGAATTATCTCTAGAAATTCCATTCACTTAAAATGGAATCAGCTTCTTTAAACTTATCTTGAACTCGTAGATAGTTAACTTGTTTTATGGCTGTATACGCCATTTCTCCTGATGGCCAAAACGTTAATTGATTTATTTCACAATTCAGATCATTACGCAGTTTTTTAATGGGAGTTGATTCAGCCCTCTTAAAAAGCAGCATAATAACTTTTACAATAGAGATGTTAGAAAAGTCCATGCGAGGTACCCCTGAAATTGGGTATCATCAACATTAATACAATGAGTGCCCTAGTCACTAAATAAATTTGACTAAAGGCTAATAATTATAAAGACCAGACTGATTATTTATATTCTACTGAAAGAATAGATTCTATTGGCAACAAAGCTTGAGATATTTTCCAAAACACAACTCTTTCTCTTCTTAAAGATATTATAATTGGCTCATTAATATCCTTAACCTGACTACTTAAAATAAATTCATTTAAAGATTTATAGTAAAGGCTAATTTTAGGCTCCGAATCATTCAAATGATTACCTTGAGTTTGTTTTGGAAGACTGTCTAAACTATTATTTGACAATTCTCCATTATTCACAAGCAATGCCAGGCCATTAGGAGTAACAGTAAAATCAACAATTGATTCAACCATATTATCAAGAATGGGGTTAATCATAAAAAGACTTATATCTACAAGAGAATTAATACTACCCATTTGCGCGGTTCTATCTCTTAAAACAAACTTAACTTGAGAACCAATACTCTTTCTTAATGATATAAAGTCAATATACTTAGCAGCCTCAGCAGAGTCATTATTATCAATGGCTTTCTTGAAAGAAAAAAGAGAGATATAAGGGGTTAGGTATAATATTGCAGAAGAGAAGGAAACTGCAACGATAAGCCAGCTTAGGCGCTTACTCATTCGCTTTTTCCGAAATTAAAATCATAATATCTTCTATTAAAGAGTTTTAGTTAAAAAGATTATAAATCTAATATGACTGATGTGAGATTTGATCATTATAACTAGCTACTACTTAAACAAAAGAAAATTATCTCTTATATAAACCTAAAAAAGAAATGAAACCAAATAGATAACTTAATTAATTAACTGCAATGAAATTACTTTTGCCTGGCCCCCAAAAAGGGGGATGTTCGACTTTAAATTCCAAGCCAAACATCTATTATCATAAGATTAAGGCCAGATGGCAATGGGCATTAAGGCTGATTGCTTTTATTGCAAAACAGGACAATGATAATTACAGATTTCGGAGGTACCACATCATGGCTGATACTCCACCTGAGTATTTTTTAGAAGCAAGCTGACTTCTGGCCCCTGCTCCAACAGTCTCAAATTAAAAAGGGCTTATCGTCTGAATTGACAAGGATCAACTCAATTAGTATGGATTGCCAAGGATCAATGATTTAGGTGCGGCATCCAAAAAAGTACGTCAAGTCAGTCGATTCTCCTCTGCATCGTTCTAGGTGCCCTTATAGGAGATAAAGCCTTATTCTAGAAACTTGGCCCCAGGTGCCTCCAGGCAGAATCTTCGATATTCGTTGCTAGTAAAGGCATTAAGAAAGGACCTTAAAAGGTCCTTTCTTAATGCCTTTACTTTTAAATAAATCAATGAATGTATTTATTAAGATAATTTGCACGTCATTAAGATCAAGTGAAAAATGTTTTAAATCGAGTATTGCTGAAGTATTAATAAATCGAATTTCAAATTAAATCAATGAATTCCTTTGCAGCTCTTTGTGGAATTGTAGGTTTTGCTCTTTACATTGTTTACTTCATTGGTGGCAAGAGTGACAATGATGGACAAGGGGTGAATTTACCTGGCCCGAAATAAAGATCTAAACACGTCTCCTCGCAAATAAGCCTGTTTAATGGGCTTATTTTTTTATGACTTCCTAAAGCCTTAAAAGATAATTTTCTTTTTTTCAGAGTAGATACTCCACTAGATAGAGACTTTAACAATTAAAATAAAGGAAAAGTTCAGTGGCACTATTTTCTATATTCACTCCATATTAGTCATGTTCCTACTTTTCTTTAAAAGCTTTATTAGAGATATGAGTCCAAGCTATTAATTTATTCCAATAGAAAATAGAATACTTACTAAAAAGGAATTCTCACAAAATTTTCAAGTTCTAAAAACGTGTCTCTTCGACTAACAAACACACTCAGCAGAAGAACTGAAGTCTTCATACCTCTGGTAAAAAATAAAGCCAGTATTTATTGCTGTGGAGTAACTGTTTATGACCTATGCCATCTTGGTCATGCCCGAAGTTATATCGTTTGGGATGTCTTACGTCGCCTATTAATTTGGGAAGGGTACGAAGTCACTTTTGTTCAAAATTTCACCGATATAGACGACAAAATACTTAAACGAGCAGCAGAACAAAACTGCAAAATGGAAGAGGTCAGCGAGAAAAACATACTCGAATTTCATAAAGATATGGATGCGCTTGGGATTTTGAGAGCAGACCGAATGCCTAGAGCCACAAAATGTCTTAATGAGATTTGCTCCCTCATAAAAGAGTTAGAGAAAAAAGGAGCTGCATACTCAATAGATGGAGATGTTTATTTTTCTGTAATGAAGCATCGAGAATATGGAAAATTAAGTGGCCGTAATCTAGAAGAACAAAAATCAAATGCAGATGGACGTATAAAGCAAGAAGAAGAACTTAAAAAGAAAAATGAATTTGATTTTGCCTTATGGAAAAGTGCAAAATCAAATGAGCCTGGATTCCCTTCGCCATGGGGAAGGGGAAGACCTGGATGGCACATTGAATGCTCAGCAATGGTACGAGAAGAATTTGGAGAAACAATTGACATTCATCTGGGTGGAGCTGATCTTGTTTTTCCACATCATGAAAATGAGATAGCCCAATCAGAAACTGCTAATGGTAAAGACCTCGCAAGATATTGGCTTCACAATGGAATGGTGAATGTGAGTGGCCAAAAAATGAGTAAATCTCTAGGCAATTTCACGACAATACGATCTCTATTAGAAGAAGGAGTATCACCAATGGCCTTAAGATTATTTGTGCTACAAGCTCACTATCGAAAACCTCTAGATTTTACAGATGATTCTTTAAAGGCAGCTGCAAAGGGATGGGAAAAAATTAATTCAGCACTTTTAATTGGCGTTAATTATTCTGAAATTTTAGGCTGGAAGGAGATTGATCTTTCCCCCAAAACTCCTAGTAAAGATAAATCTAAGATTGTTGAGAATGATTTTAGAGAGTTATATGAAAAATTTAAGACTTCAATGAATAACGATCTAAATACATCAGGAGCTCTTTCAATAATTTTTGAACTAGCAGGACCTATTAATTCATTGGCTAACAAACTAAAGAGAGGTTCTATAGAAATTATTGATGAGTCACAAAATAATATCCTCTATTCAAGATGGGACGTTTTATTCCATTTGTGTAGCGTTTTAGGTCTCAAAGCAGAGAAGGACAATAAACAAATTTCTGAAACCTATGCAATTCCTAATGAAGACGGAATAAACGCAGCCATAAAAGAGCGATTAAAGGCAAAGTTAGAACGTGATTTTACAAAAGCAGACCAAATTAGAGCCGGACTAAAGGCTCAAGGAATTGAACTAATTGATATGCCAGGGGGCTCGACAAAATGGATTAGATGTTAATGCTTTTTTTTAAGCCTTAATAAATAGTCACCTCCTAATGAGACAATAATCTTAATTGCCTAATATCAGTGAAAGCCATAAGCATTCTTGGCTCTACAGGTTCAATAGGCACACAGACACTTCAGATTGTTGAAGAATTTCCTGATCAATTCAACGTTGTAGCTCTTGCTGCAGGAAGTAATTTAAATCTATTAGTGCAACAAATTGAAAAACATAAGCCAGAAGTAGTCGCCATTGCCAATGAATCTCTATTACCTGAACTGCAAAATAGACTGAATGATCTTTTATCAATAAAGAAACTGCCTAGATTACCCCAATTAGTTGGTGGAGCCGATGGATTAAAAACAATAGCTTCCTGGGACCATGCAGATCTAGTAGTTACAGGAATTGTTGGATGTGCAGGCCTACTTCCTACTCTTGCAGCTATCAGGGCAGGGAAAGATTTAGCCTTAGCAAACAAAGAAACATTAATTGCAGCGGCACCAGTTGTCTTACCTGAACTAAAACGAAGTGGAAGTCGTTTACTACCTGCTGATTCTGAACACTCAGCAATTTTTCAATGTCTACAAGGGACTCCCTGGGCGGAGAATGCCCGTTTATCAACTGGTATTCCAACTCCTGGGCTTCGTCATATCCAATTAACTGCTTCTGGAGGCGCTTTCCGTGATTGGGAAACAAATGATCTAAAAAACGCAACTATTCAAGATGCAACAAGCCACCCCAATTGGAGTATGGGAAAAAAAATCACCGTTGATTCAGCAACGCTAATGAATAAAGGTTTAGAAGTAATAGAAGCCCATTATTTATTTGGTCTGAACTACAAGCAAATAGAAATAGTCATTCACCCTCAAAGCATTATCCATTCAATGGTTGAATTAGCAGATTCCTCTGTGTTAGCTCAACTAGGTTGGCCAGATATGAAATTACCAATTCTTTATTGTATGAGTTGGCCAAATAGATTAGAAACACCTTGGAAAAGACTTAATTTAACGGAAGTAAAGCAACTCTCATTTTTTGAACCTGATAGAAAAAAATACCCTTGCATGGATCTAGCCTATGCCGCAGGTCAATCAGGGGGTACAATGCCTGCTGTACTTAATGCCGCCAACGAAGAAGCTGTGGCGCAATTCCTAAAAGAAAAAATTCATTTTCTAGACATTCCAAGAATGATTGAGATCACTTGTGAAAGACATAAGAATGATCTAATAGAAGAGCCAACCCTTAATGACATACTTCTAGTAGACAATTGGGCCAGAAAAGAAGTTCAAGAGAATTTAAAGAGAAATTCTTTATAATAGCTATTTCTATTTAAATAGTTTTGAATATGGCCATTAAAGTTAGTCACCACCTTTTACTTTGCGCTACTCCAAACAAGGCATCTTGTTGCGATCCTCAGATAGGTGCAGCTAGCTGGAAAAGGCTTAAAGATCTTATAAAAGAACTAAGGCTTGAAAGTCACGCACGTCCCGAAGGTATCGTTTTAAGGAGTAAAGTTGATTGTCTGAGAATATGCGAGGGTGGGCCTATTCTATTAGTTTGGCCTGATGGGATATGGTATAAGAAAGTAACACCTAAAAGAATAGAGACAATAATAAAAAAGCATATTATTAAAGGAAAACCATTAGAAAAATGGATTTTAAAGACTACACCACAAGCAATTAATCTCAAATAATTTTCTAAGAGCTAATGCTTAGGAGCCATTTAGCTACTAATTGATCCCCCCAGCATCCTTTTTGAGAATGAAATCCATTGTGACCTCCATGACGCGTTAATAAGAATTTCACTTTATTTTTATCTCCTAAAGGTAATAATTTTTCTCTTAAATTATTTAAGGTTAAATAAGGTACCCAAGGGTCATCAATTGATTGGATCAAA
Organism: uncultured Prochlorococcus sp.; assembly: GCA_902587615.1. Taxonomy (GTDB): domain Bacteria; phylum Cyanobacteriota; class Cyanobacteriia; order PCC-6307; family Cyanobiaceae; genus AG-402-N21. The sequence goes on along the minus strand of CACILY010000004.1, from coordinate 34,152 downwards.
AGGGTCTTGGGCATAATGTTCATATTATTAATTAGAGTCTTATATGGTGAAGCTTGTTCGTAATAAGCATCAACACTCTCATAACCCCAACGAGGTGCTGTAATTGCAGCATCAAAAGCTCTTATCGAATTAATTTGTCTAGAGCGCCTATGTTTAGAACTAATTAATACATCTCTTTCTAACTCTCTAATACCAAATGGATCTGCAAGTGTTTGACGAACTAATCTATGTAATAACCAATATTGATAAATATAATTCCTTGGTCTCTCAATAGAAGCACTACAAGCAGCTAAGTCCAAAGGACTACTTATACAAACTAGGCCATCAAGTATGGGGTGACCTCCTTGAGAAATTCTGGATTGATCTAAACAAGCATTTATCAGAATAGTTCCACCTAAGGATATACCGACCCCATACAAAGGAAGTGGGTGCTTAATGCCTTCATAGGATTCTTCAAAAGAATGACAAATTTGTTTAGCACTAGTAATTACAGGAATTAAGTCACTATTACATTTCGCAGAGTAAGTCCCAGCAGCCAATTCTCTGCCAGGATCAGCACCCCTAAGATTTACTCTCAAAACTGCAAAACCTGAATGCAGTAAAGCTATGGACATTCGTCTTAAACCCATACGTCTACTAGAGCCTCCTAAACCATGAAGCATTAGGACCAAGCCACGGAGAGGGCGAGTCTGGTCTGGTCGATCTAAAAAAGCTAGTAGTTTTCCTGCCGGCGCAAATCCGCAAGGTATTTCAGGAACAGGAATCTGAATCTCTTTCCCACTTTCATTTGGCAAATCATCATCCACGAAGGTATCTCTAAGCGTTTGAAGATCACCGCCTATCCAAGGGAAGCATTGCTCGAAATCAGTTATTCCTAATTCATCAATAAGAGTCAAAGGGGAGTCATCCCTTTCCACCAATGCCTAGCTCCTTCAACTCAACTAAAAGATCACTTAAAACTTTTTTTGCATCACCAAAAACCATTGAAGTATTGGGCAAGTCAAATAAATCATTTTTAATTCCCGAATAACCAGCACTCATTCCTCTTTTAACAACAAATACTGTTCTAGCCTCATGAACATCAAGTACAGGCATTCCATAAAGAGGAGAAGTGGAGTCGGTTTTAGCTTGAGGATTTACAACATCATTAGCTCCTAATATCAGAACAACATCGGTGGCAGGGAATTCTGGGTTAATAATCTCCATTTCTTTTAATTGTTCATAAGGAACATCTGCCTCAGCAAGTAAAACATTCATATGGCCTGGCATCCTTCCAGCTACTGGGTGAATTGCATAGGTTACGTTAATTCCACTTGCTTCCAAAGCTCGAGTAACTTCTCTAAGAGTATGTTGTGCTTGAGCTACAGCCAGACCATAGCCAGGAACTATTACTACTTTTTCTGCAGCTTCCAATGTCAAAGCACATTCTTCAACACTACAGCTAGTGATATTTGTATATTCAGTAGATTCCTTACTTGAAGAAGTTGAGCCAGCACCAAGAGCTCCTCCAAAGAGAACAGATATTAAAGATCTATTCATTCCTTTACACATTACTTGGGTAAGGATGAGTCCTGCGGCACCAACCATTGCACCAGCAACAATCAACAATTGACTACCTACAACAAATCCGGCAGCTGCAGCGGCTACACCCGAGTAGCTATTCAGCAAAGAAATAACTACAGGCATATCCGCACCACCTATTGGAAGGGTGACACCTATACCTAGTAATCCTGCGCCAATAACTAATAACCAAAGCCCGCTATTACCACCTGTAAATAATTGAATAATTGCTATGAAAGAAATTACAGCAAATCCAATATTTACTGCATGTCTAATTCTACTTTGCATCCAGGCTGGTGTAGATAACCATCCCTGCAATTTAGCCATAGCTATAATAGAACCAGTAAAAGTAATAGCACCAACAAATACTGATGCAGCTATAGAAACCGATTCAACTAGACTAGTGATACCTCCCGTTTCTTGAGCTTGAGTAACTGGATAAAGAGCAACACCTATAGCAACAAGTAGAGAAGACATTCCTCCACATCCATTGAATAAGGCCACTGTCTCAGGCATTGCCGTCATAGGAACCCGTTTTGCTGTGACCATTCCAAGTAGGCCCCCAACTAAAGAGCCAAGGATGATCCACCCCCATGCAACAAAAGAGATACCACTGCTCCCCAAAAAATCAATTAAAACGCCTATTACTGCTAACAACATTGCAAATGCAGCTAGTTGATTAGCTTCTCTAGCAGAACGAACTTTAGAAAGACCTTTAATACCTAAAGCAAGAAGAAGAACCGCTATTAGGTCAACGATGGACTTAATAATGACAAAAGTATTCATCTTATATAGCTCCTATTTCTTAGTTGATTTACGACTGAACATTGCAAGCATTCTGTCAGTAACAAGAAAGCCTCCAATGACATTAAACAAAGCGAAGCCCAGAGAGATTGAACCTAGTAAAAGCAATGGGAAATTACTACCGGCTTTAATAATCAAAGTCAATGCAGCAAGCATTGTTATCCCGGATATTGCATTAGCCCCACTCATTAGAGGTGTATGCAAAGTTGGTGGAACCTTCCCAATCAACTCCAATCCAAGGAGACTTCCTAATATCAGCACCCAAAGTGCTTCACTTAAAAAAGACATTAATCTTCTCCTCCTGAGGAAAGCACTTCTGGAAACCTAATTTCACCATCTTGGCTAATTAAAGATCCATCAATCAATTCATCATCAGTATTTATTATCAACTCACCATTTGTAATCAAAGGATTTATAAGAGCTAACAAATTCCGCGAATATAAAGCACTGGCGTGATTTGGCACACTGCACGGTAAATCCGAACCCCCAATTAAATTAACTCCGTTTCTTAAGATAGTTTCTCTAGGTTTCGTCCCATAACAATTCCCTCCTTGTTCAACAGCAAGATCAACAACTACTGATCCATAACGCATTTTATCTAACATCTCTTCATCAATAAGCCTAGGTGCTTTCTTTCCTGGAACTTGTGCTGTGCAAATAACAACATCTGCTTCAATTAACTGATCAATTAACTTTTGTCTCTGTGCCATTAGAAACTCCTCAGAGACTTGGCGAGCATATCCACCTGATTCAGAAGGTTTTTCTGTAATTTCTGGAGGATCAATAAATCTGGCACCTAAAGATTCAACTTGCTCCTTAACTGCAGGTCTTATATCACTGACATAAACAACTGCGCCTAATCTCTTGGCTGTTGCAACTGCTTGAAGGCCAGCCACACCAGCTCCTAAAACAATAACTTTGGCAGGCTGAACAGTCCCTGCAGCAGTCATCAACATGGGAAAATATCTATCAAGTGCTGAAGCCGCCAAAAGTACTGCCTTATAGCCAGAAATGTTAGCTTGAGATGAAAGAGCATCAGAAGATTGGGCTCTACTAATTCTTGGAAGCAATTCGAGTGCTAAAGCTGATAATTTATTTTCTTTCAAGCATTCAGAAAGTGAATTATTTCTATAAGGCGCTAGTAAACCTATTAAAAAGCTTCCTTGCTTAAGAAATTTAATGAATTTTTCATTAGGTTTCTGAACGCATAACAGCACATCGGTCTTATTCCAAATATCCTCATCTCCTACAGAAACCAATTGAGCGCCTGCCTTACTAAACGATTCATTTGAAAAGCCTGCAAGAATACCTGCTCCATCTTCCACAAAGACTTCACATCCCAAATCAATAAACTTTTTGATCGTTTCAGGCGTAGCTGACACACGTGTTTCTCTAGGAGAAGATTCCAAGGGAATTAAAAAACGAGCCAAAATAAATAATTAATTTCTCTAGCAATTGGAGGTTACAGGGTGAGAACAAAAAATCCTTATTAACTGCTTGTTTCCTGAAGAAAGGTTCTCTTTCTATAAGTTTTTAGCTATGAAATAAATAGGTACCTTAATCGATCAATTAAATGAGCCTCACCGCGATCGAATGTCCTGATGGCGTATGTCATAGCCATCACGGTGGGCATGCTGTTCCAAGAACTGCAATGCAAAAAAATCTTCAGAGTCATGGGCGAGAATGGTGCGAGCGCCTAGCAGAAAGAATTTATGAAATGTCAGTAGATACTTACTCACAAACTGTAATGCCAAGTCTGCATGCATCAGGCTGGCAACGAAGGCACCTTGATTGGGAGTTCAAACTCTCTAACCATGATTCAGAACCCGATGAGGCCCTTGTTGAAGGAATAATCAATGCCACTGAAAGCTTTCTTAGAAGTAGCGAAGTACATCGTTTATTTATTCAAGAATTAGTTCAAGGCACCTTCGCAGAAGCAACTAATGACAAGCTTCGTTCTCTAGCTGTTCGTAAATTAATTGACAGTGAATTAATGAAAATAATTGAAGAGAAAAAAGATGAACTACTTGATCGATTAGCTGAGAATCTTTTAGATGATGCTAATGGTGAATTTGAACTGGCCAGAAGTGCTGCCAAAGAAGGTCTAGAGGAAGTAGAAAGACTATTGATAAACCATACAGAAGTAATTTAAAGCATGATTATCAAATCGAAAGTTTCCTAACTCTTCTAAAAATAAAAGAAGAAATTTCAAGGAAATCAGAAGCCCAAGAAGGGATTAGGAAATAATTAAGGAAATATAAACTTATTAAGCAAAGATTGTTTTTTAGCTAAATCGCTAATTTGTACTAAAAAACACAAGTTTTCGAGCCTTCTGCATGTAAAGGTAGCCCCGTTGGAGGATTAAAAATGGACTCTTCTTCCAAAAGGCGAATAGAACTCTCGACTTCTTGGGCCTCAAATAGAATTGCTGTACTTGACTCTCTAGAAAAGTACGAGGATAGCTTCGCGATTACAGAAGAATTTAGGGAATGGATAGTTTGCTTGCATCATCATCCCGAGCAACTAGAAGATACTCTTTTAAAATTTCCTAATAATTTAATTCCGTCCATTGAAAAAGAGACAATGGATAAAGATGAACTTTTAGAGCTATAGAAAATCTTAATTAATTAACTTCAAAAATTAAAAATAAACATCCAATAATCTTAAAAGAGTAACTTAGGTATAAATCTCAAGAAAAAATAGATATTATTTGCTTTATAAACTTGTCATCCGCCTAAATTCATGGGCGAAATAAACAATCAAAGTTCCATTGAGAATCTTGTAATAATTGGATCAGGTCCAGCGGGTTACACTGCTGCAATTTATGCCGCGCGAGCAAACCTCCAGCCATTGTTAATAACTGGATTTGAAAAAGGTGGTATACCTGGAGGTCAATTAATGACCACAACATTTGTAGAAAACTTTCCAGGTTTTCCTGATGGAGTTATGGGTCCAGACTTAATGGATTTAATGAAATCTCAAGCTATTAGATGGGGAACAAAGCTTATAGAAGAAGATGTGGAATTAGTCAATCTAACTAAAAAACCATTCTCGATAAATGTAAAAAATCTAACAATTAAAGCCCATTCCTTAATTATCGCCACTGGTGCAAGCGCGAACAAACTTCATTTGCCTAATGAACAAAAGTTCTGGAGCAAAGGGATAAGTGCCTGCGCAATTTGCGATGGTGCTACTCCACAATTCAGAGAAGAAGAACTTGCAGTAATTGGAGGAGGGGACTCTGCCTGTGAAGAGGCTGTTTACTTAACCAAATATGGAAGTCATGTTCATTTATTAGTTAGATCAAACCAACTTAGGGCTAGTGCCTCAATGATTGATCGAGTTTTAAAAAACCCTCAAATCACTATTCATTGGCAAACTGAAGTAGTCGATGTAGATGGAAAAGATTGGCTAACAAATTTACAAATTAAAAAGACTGACACAAATGTGAGTCAAGTCATAAAGGTAAAAGGTCTTTTTTATGCAATAGGTCACACTCCAAACACCCAAATCTTTCAAGAACAATTAGATACAGATGAAACTGGGTATTTGATAACCAAACCAGGAAGGCCAGAGACTTCAAAAGAAGGTATTTTTGCTGCTGGGGATGTTACAGACAAAGAATGGAGACAAGGAATTACAGCAGCAGCGAGCGGCTGCAAAGCAGCCTTAGCAGCAGAAAGGTGGTTAAGCAAAAACAATCTTTCAAAATTATTGAAAAGAAGTTCACCAGAACCATCCGCTGCAGAACCCCTTGAAAATATTGAGACTTCAAATGAAGAAAACTTTGTCCCTAGTGCTTCTTGGCATAAAGGAAGTTATGCACTTAGAAAGCTTTACCACGAGAGCAATATCCCTCTTTTAGTTATATACACCTCACCTAATTGCGGACCCTGTCATGTTTTAAAGCCTCAAATAAAAAGAGTACTTAGTGAATTAGAAGGAAAAGCCAAGGCTATAGAAATTGATATTGAAGCTGAGCAAGCAATAGCAAAGCAAGCTGGCGTAAATGGGACTCCCACAACTCAACTGTTTTTATCTAAAGCTCTGGTAAAAGAATGGAAAGGTGTCAAGCAAAGAAATGAATTTAAGAATGCAATATTAGAATTGATTTAATTATTTTCTTCTAGATCCCCCCGGACGATTACCACCTGGCCTAGGACCACTTGATCCACCAGCATTACGCTCTCTATAAGTAATTCTTCCCCGAGTGAGATCATATGGACTTATCTCAACAAGAACTTTATCTCCTGCAAGCAATTTAATTCTAAATTTTGTCAATTTCCCTGCCGCTCTGCATAAACACTGATGACCTGCAGGCTGTTCTAGCGTAACCAAATAGAATCCATTTCCTTGTTCTTTCTCTATAACACCAGAAGTTTCAATCATCTTTACTTATCAATATTATGAGATTCTTTTTATTCTATTCAAAACGTGTAAATTTAATAGGTATCAAGCAAAAACTGATTGAATTTCTCGAACCGTTTGTAATTGGCCGTAATAGTAATTAGCTCTAGATCTTCTTTCAGAGTCTTCTAATCCATCAAAAGCATCAAAGCCAAGATTTCTCCACAATTCATTGCCACATACTTTATCCAACTCACAGGTAGCCTCGTTCGCAAGATTATCCAATCTTCTGTTGAGGTTTTTTATCTGAGAAATTGACATAGAAAAATAAAAGCCAACTCCATGGTACAAACGAACTACAATAGTGCAAGGAGAATGGGGCTTATATCGGAAACTTCTTTTTGTCTTCTTTATCAAGATCGGCTCCCATCTCTTTAAGCCTTTGAAGAATTACGTCGTAATACTCTTTTATATAACTTTCCATGGTCGTTGTTTCCGAAGGATCCAAACCGAAGATTTTATAGGTTTCATCCATAGGTGCATCCAATAGCATCCCACTTCCACTCACTTCTGAGAAAGAAAGACGTTCTGCAATATTTAAGCTTGACTCAAAGAAAGAGATCAGACCCTGTGCAGCCTTAATAATGAAAGGGGAAACTTTCCATACTCTTGCTTTCCTATCACAAGATTCCTCACATAATTTCACTAAATCCTCTGTCTTCCACGCTTTTGGCCCAACAACTGGAAAGCTTTTTCTTATTGTTTTGGGCCTATTTAATGCCGCGACGGCAAATCGAGCCATATCCTGAGTATTCATATACGCAATATCGCTTGGAGTTCCGCTAATCCATACAGGTTGGCTATCTAAAATTGGAATAGCAAATTGACCTATAACGCCCTGCATAAAAGCCGCACCTTGAAGGATTGTGTAATCCAAAGATGATTCAGAGAGTAAAAGTTCCGTACAATATTTAATATCCATCATTGGAACATTTCTATACTTCTCTGCAGCTAACAAAGAAATAAAAACAACTCTTTTAACTTCGAGATCAGAGCATATTCGATAAAAGTTTAGTTTCCCATCCCAATCAATCTCATAAACACTTTTAGGATCATCAGGTCTACTTGTAGCAGCATCTATAACTGCATCTATATCCTTCAAAGCACTTCTGACATCCTGAACACTTAATAAATCGCCTTGTACTAGCTCGCATCCCCATTCTTGCAAGAAAGCTGCACTACGAGGTCTTCTAACAAGACATCGCACTTCATAGCCAAAATCAGTAGCAGCCTTGGCTATCTGCCTTCCCAGGGTGCCGGTTCCACCTAACACCAAAACCTTCATAGGAGATTGCATTATGAAAGAGGAGCTTAAAGGGCAGAACTAAAAATCGTGACAATCAATCGCCTTGAAGCTTCAATAGAAGAACTCCACCAAGAAGGCCTACTGGTATTAAGACCCAGAAGACAGCGGCAATTCCAAAAATCTCAGAGGCCATAACTAAATTTTAAAACATTAGAAGGTCAAGTCATTTATTTTATTTCATTGAGAAAAAGTCTCAGAAATCAATTAAAAGTTCCCACAATTATTAAATCTGCGTAGCCTTCTTTTAATAAAAAACTCAGCCCTATCAGATTTCCTTGAAGCAAGACCCTGTCAAAATTTTTACAAATGAAATATTGAAGACTGACCCAAATTGGGGGCAGCACAATAATTGGACCTGGAAAAACAATTCATGTCACTGGAGAGCAATGGGGGAAGAAGATGGTTCCCCTCTTCTTTTAGTTCATGGATTTGGAGCCAGTTCAGAACATTGGAGAAATAATGCCGCTTATTTTGCTGAGAAAGGTTTTCGAGTCTATGCAATTGATCTTATAGGTTTTGGGAGGTCAGACCAGCCCAGTTCAAAAAAATTTGGCTATCTAGATAATGCAGTATGGGCTCAGCAAGTAATCGCTTTTTTAGAAGAAGTTGTTAAAGCTAGTCAATTCAAAAAAGTTTCAATAATAGGAAATTCCCTAGGAGGACTTGTTGCCTTAACATCACTTTATTTGCGACCAGATCTAATAAAATCAATCATAGCCTCACCTTTACCGGACCCTTGCTTTACCCAAAAAATCATTCCATCTAAATCAATTTGGATAAAAAGAGTAACTAAATTTTTAAGTCAATTATTCTTCCACTTAATTCCATTAGAAATCATCATTCCACTAATTGTTCGTTCAGGTCTTATTAATCTTGCACTTCAATTAGCTTATTACCGGTCAATAGCGACTGATCAAGATTTAAAAAGAATTGTCAGAACCCCTACTAAAAGATATACAGCTGCAAATTCTTTAAGGGCAATGAGCATTGGGATGTCCATAAGATCCTTTGAGAAAACAGGCCCTGAGCTTCTGCGAAAGCTTTCAAAAAATTCCTCACCTCCAGAAATACTCCTGATATGGGGCAATCAAGATAAATTAGTGCCCATATCTTTAGCTAAAGATTTAACAAGACAGTATCCTTGGATTAAATTATTGGTTATAGAGAATTCAGGGCATTGCCCACATGATGAATCTCCCAATCAATTCAATAAATTTGCATTGAATTGGTTGGAATCATCTTAAATACTTTCACAAAAAAGGATGAAACATACTCTTTCAGTTCTAGTAGAAGATGAATCTGGAGCTCTTAGCAGAATTGCTGGATTGTTTGCGAGGAGAGGATTCAATATAGATAGTCTTGCGGTAGGTCCTGCAGAGGCCCCTGGCATATCAAGACTAACAATGGTTGTTGAAGGAGATGATCAAACCCTTCAACAAATGACAAAGCAATTAGATAAGTTAGTAAATATTCTCAATGTTCTCGACTTAACTAATCTTCCTGCAGTTGAAAGAGAGTTAATGCTTCTTAAAGTAAGTGCCTCAGCAGAACAAAGGGGGAAAATATTAGATTTGGTTCAAGTTTTCAGAGCAAAAGTAGTAGATGTTTCAGATGAAGCACTTATTCTTGAAGTTGTTGGGGATCCTGGAAAATTAGTCGCAATGGAGAAATTACTAAAACCATATGGCATAAAAGAGATAGCAAGGACTGGGAAAATCGCACTCGAAAGAGCTTCTGGAATAAATACCGAAATGCTAAAAGTTACTTAATAGAGACTAGAATCCAGTCCTCAACTCTTAAGTAAATAAATTAATCATCTTTAATATGTAATATCTTATCAATTACCTCGTCTTTCTTTATCTGTTTAAGTACCTCATGTCCCTTAACAAGCCTCCCAAATACAGAATATCTACCATCCAGAACTGGGAGATTTTTTAGAGATATATAGAATTGGGAACTACCAGAATTTAAAGATTCTGAACGAGCCATAGATATTGAACCTTTTTTATGCCTAAGGCTAATTTTATTAATAAGGTTTGGATCATTGATTATATGATTATATCTTGGATATTGTTCATTAGTTAATTTAATTTCAAGAGGGATAAGTCTAATGCTACCTGTTTTCTTATCAAAATAATTATCAAGATCTAATTGCAAATTTGATGACTTTTGATTGTTATAAATAGGCTTACCTCCTTGAATAACAAAGGGAATAGGTTCTCTAACAACTCTATTGAAAACTGTATTTTCATAAGCACCTCTAGAGACAAGGTCTAAAAAATTTCCAACAGTTACAGGAGCAGAGTCACCATCTAATTCAAAAAGCATTCTTCCTTTACTCGTATCAATCAAAATAACCTGCTTCCCTTTTACACATTTAAATGAAAAGCCATGGCAAGGATCAAAAAACTGGTAGTTATTTTTACTTGAACAGCCAATAAGAATAAAACAAGAGGCAAAAAGAAAGAATATAGAATTTCTCAAAGTAGTATTATTGTTTTTAAAATCCTTCAAGTCCTACTCCTAAAAATCTAGCAAGTTGAGCTGCTTCTTGCTCCAATTCAAGTAAAGGTTGAGGAGCTCCTATTTGTGAAACCGGCAAGTCTTTTCTTCCCTTAATTCTCAAAGAGATACGTCTTTTAGAATTAAAACCCTCACGAACATCCAATTTAACTGCATTTATATCTTTCAAAGGGATCTCAACCAATATTTCTTTTAAAAAACCCTGTCTTTTTATAACTAACAAACCTGCTTCTTTATCAAAAACATTCACCCCCGAGCCAAAATCAACGGAAATTAAACGCCAAAGATAAATAGCCAAAAGCGAAGCAGCTATTCCATAGAGTCCCATAACCAAGCCCTGCGGAACAAAAATCAAAGTAGATGGCCTTCCCAAAGGTAGTAAATCTGTTCCGAGATAACTTGAACCAGAGGCTAATAAAAAACCTATCCCACCAATTGAGAGCATTGCTCCAATTAAATAGTTAGAGACCTTACGAGAACCTTTAACTGTTTGTTCAAATAAAATCTTAGGAGAATCCTCAGATTTGAAGTTTTCTTGAAGATTAGCTGACATAACCGATCAAAACTGAGTTTCATTCTCTAATAATGCCCGTAAATAAGGGAAAAGTTGTTATAGAAAAACTAAATACCAATACAAGGGATTCACATCAGCGCAATATTTCACCAAACAACCCATAAAGCTTGTTAAAGTCCCCCCGTATCCCAAAGTTCAGCAACGTTCACATGACGATCGCTGTTGGAAGCGCTCCACAAAGAGGATGGTTTGACCTCCTCGACGATTGGATAAAGCGTGACCGATTCGTATTTGTTGGTTGGTCCGGTCTCCTTCTATTCCCCTGTGCCTACTTGGCAATTGGTGGGTGGTTTGTAGGCACAACCTTCGTTACCTCCTGGTACACCCATGGTGTTGCCAGTTCTTACCTGGAAGGATGTAATTTCCTTACAGCTGCTGTAAGCACCCCTGGAGATGCCATGGGGCACAGTCTTCTATTTCTGTGGGGCCCCGAAGCTCAAGGAAGCTTAGTTAGATGGTTTCAACTAGGCGGTCTTTGGAATTTCGTAGCTCTTCATGGAGCATTTGGTCTAATTGGCTTCATGCTTCGACAATTTGAAATAGCAAGGCTTGTTGGCATTCGCCCTTATAACGCTCTTGCCTTTTCTGCGGTAATTGCTGTTTATACAGCTTGTTTCCTTATCTACCCATTAGGTCAGCATAGTTTTTTCTTTGCTCCTTCTTTTGGTGTTGCAGCTATTTTCCGTTTCATTCTCTTTATACAAGGCTTCCATAACATCACTCTTAATCCCTTCCATATGATGGGTGTGGGTGGAATTCTTGGAGGTGCACTTCTCTGCGCAATTCATGGTGCAACAGTGCAAAACACCCTTTATGAAGACTCAAGCCAGTATTCAGAAGGACAAAAACAAAGCTCTACTTTCAGAGGCTTTGACCCTGTTCAAGAAGAAGAAACCTATTCTTTTATTACTGCTAACCGTTTCTGGAGTCAGATTTTCGGTATTGCATTCTCAAATAAGCGTTTCCTACACTTCATGATGCTTTTCGTACCTGTAACAGGTATGTGGGCATCCTCTATTGGTATTGTTGGCCTTGCTCTTAACTTAAGAGCATATGACTTTGTTAGCCAAGAAATCCGTGCTGCAGAAGATCCTGAGTTTGAAACGTTCTATACAAAGAACGTTTTGCTAAACGAAGGCATGCGCGCATGGTTGTCTTCAATAGACCAGCCACACGAAAATTTTGTATTCCCAGAGGAGGTACTCCCACGTGGAAACGCCCTTTAATAGTCTTTTAAAGGCCCCAAATCAAAGTATTGAAGAGACAGGTTATGCCTGGTATGTAGGTAATGCTCGTCTTATCAATCTTTCTGGTCGCCTTTTAGGAGCTCATATCGCTCATGCTGGCCTAATAGTTTTCTGGGCTGGAGCAATGATGCTATTCGAGGTGAGTCACTTCACCTTTGATAAGCCAATGTGGGAGCAAGGTTTAATTTGCATGCCTCACGTTGCAATGTTTGGATATGGGATTGGTCCAGGTGGTGAAGTCACAGATATTTTCCCATTCTTTGCTGCAGGAGTAGTTCACCTGATCGCTTCTGGCATTTTGGGGTTTGGAGGTATCTATCACGCACTGGCAGGTCCAGAAAAGCTAGAAGAAGCTTTTCCATTCTTTTCAACTGACTGGAGAGATAAGAATCAGATGACCAATATTCTTGGTTTTCATTTGATTGTTCTCGGTGTTGGAGCCCTTCTATGGTCAATCAACTGGATGTACATAGGAGGTGCTTATGACACTTGGGCTCCAGGTGGTGGAGAGGTTCGACTAATAAATCCAACCCTTGATCCAAGAGTTATCTTCGGTTACTTGCTCCAAACCCCTTGGGGTGGTGGTGGCTGGATGGTTGGAGTCAACTCTATGGAGGATATAGTTGGTGGTCACATTTACGTCGGTGTAATAGAAATCATTGGTGGTCTATTTCATCTATTTACATCACCTTATGGATGGGCTCGAAGAGCATTCATTTGGAATGGTGAAGGACTTCTAAGCTATGCACTAGGCGGAATTTGTGTTGCCAGCTTTGTCGCTTCTTGCTTTATCTGGTTCAACAACACTGCATATCCTTCAGAGTTCTATGGACCAACTAATGCTGAAGCTTCTCAGGCTCAAAGCTTTACCTTCCTTGTTAGAGACCAAAGGATTGGAGCAAATGTAGGTACCACTATGGGACCAACTGGACTAGGTAAGTATCTAATGCGCTCACCAACTGGAGAAATTATTTTCGGTGGTGAAACTATGCGTTTTTGGGATTTCCGAGGTCCATGGTTGGAACCATTAAGAGGACCAAATGGTCTAAGCCTAGATAAGATTCAAAATGATATTCAGCCTTGGCAGGTTCGTCGAGCAGCTGAATATATGACCCATGCACCTAATGCTTCTATCAACTCAGTTGGTGGAATTATTACAGAGCCAAACGCTGTTAACTTCGTTAATCTTCGTCAATGGCTTGCTGGGGCTCAATTCTTCCTTGGCTGGTTTACATTTGTAGGTCATCTATGGCATGCAGGTAGAGCTCGTGCTGCCGCTGCAGGTTTTGAGAAAGGTATCGATCGTAAGACCGAACCAGCTCTTTCAATGCCTGATCTGGATTAATATCTCTAATTCCACTTTGGGATATTTAATATCTTCAATAAAAAAGCCCTCAAATTATTTGAGGGCTTTTTTATTGTCTAGTTCTAAATTAAAAGACTTAATAAATCTGCCTGAATGAGTGCTTGTCTCAACCAAGGCAAACTAAGTCCTATAACATTGCTATAACAACCTTCAATCTGACGAATAAACGCACCCCCTTTACCTTCAATTGCGAAACCTCCGGCACATTCCAAAGGCTCTCCTGTATTCACATAACTCTCAATCTCCAATTCGGACAAATTTTCAAAAGAAATCTTTGTAGCTACAACATTTTTAACCATCCCAGTAAATTCTTTGCTCCTTTTACCATTTTGTAAACGTGGTTTAAAATAAAGAGAGTGACCTGTATAAAGAGAACCATCTTGAGAAGACATCCTTTTCCAACGTTCTAGGGCCTCTTGATTATTCACAGGTTTCCCAAATATCTCTCCCTTAAATTCAAATAAAGAGTCACAAGCAATAACAGCATTAATATTCCTGGAATCATTATTCAGTCCATTATTAGTCTTAATAATTGAAATCACTGATTCTGCCTTCGCTGCAGATAAAGCCTGAACCAACTTACTAATGTCCTTATAATAAAAAGCATCTTCATCAATATCACTTACTAGCACTTTGAATTGAATATTTAAATTTTGAAGTAATCGTCGACGAGCTTTAGAAGCTGAGGCGAGTATAAGAACCATGAATTAAATATTCAAATAAGTCTTAGAATTTAATTTAAACAACGATAACGAATAAACTAATACAATGAATATTGACAAAGAGATTAGTTATAGGTCAGCTAGAGCAATACGATGTCTATCTTTTAATTCTCAATTTTATATAGATGTCAAAAAGAATGGATTGATGGCTACAACCGTTTTTAAAAAGAAAGCTAAATATTTTTCCAGTAAAAATATATGGTTTCAAGGACCAAATGAAATAGAGTCGGATTTTCAATGGCTTATAACGCTAGGTATTCTTCGTAGAGAGGTCGATGGGCAAGGGCTAACTTCAAAAGTTCGACTTACTCCAATGGGTCGTGAAATAATTGAAACCAGACCTGAATTATTCAGAAAAAAACCTTATCTACTTGAAAGATTGGCTAATTGTATTTTTCGTAAATTGGTTTTAAGGTGAATTTAAAGACAAAATCAGTCCCAATAATGATTTTGGGAACATGTAGTGGAGCTGGAAAGTCTCTTATGACTACAGCAATTTGTAGATTCTTTTATCGCCTAGGACAACATCCCCTCCCTTTCAAAGGGCAGAACATGAGCAACAACGCGTGGGTGGATAAAAATGGTGGCGAGATGGCTTATTCACAAGTTATACAAGCCTGGGCAGCTGGCGTTGAGCCTATTGCAGCAATGAATCCAATTCTCTTAAAACCACAAGGTAATGAGACTAGTGAAGTAATACACCTAGGGAAAAGTGTAGGAATTAGCAATGCGATCAATTACTACGAAAAATGGTTCGACTCTGGATGGGATACTGTTCAATTAGCATTAAAAGAATTAATAAATACTTTTGATGATGCAAAATTCATAATTGAAGGTGCTGGAAGTCCAGTCGAAGTAAATCTTCAACATAGAGATTTAACAAACTTGAAGTTAGCAAAACTAGTCAACGCAAATTGTATATTAGTAGCAGATATCGAAAGGGGTGGAGTCTTCGCTCAAATAATAGGGACTTTAGCATTATTAAAGCCAGCTGAAAGGAAACTAATTAAAGGAATTATCATCAATAGATTCCGAGGAAATAAATCTCTATTTGAATCTGGGAAAGAATGGCTTGAGAAAGAAACAGGGATACCTGTTTTAGGAATAATGCCCTGGTTAAATGAAATCTTCCCCCCAGAAGACTCATTAGATTTATTAGAAAGGAATAATAGAAATAAACAAAATGAGATTGAAATAGCTGTAATCAAATTACCTTCTTTTAGTAATTATTCAGATTTAGATCCATTAGAACATGAAAAAACAGTCAAATTAAATTGGATTCAACCAGGCGACTCACTAAATAACCCAGATGGAATAATTATTCCAGGAAGCAAACAAACAATTCGTGATCTGGAAAAACTGCATTCAAGTGGTCTAGGAGAGCAAATCAAGAGATTTGCATCGGAAGGAGGAAATATTCTGGGAATTTGTGGAGGGCTTCAAATGATGGGAAAGTCTCTTGAAGACCCTTATAAAAAAGAGGGTACAAAAAATGAACAGCAAACAAAGTACTTACATGGTCTTAATCTCTTACCTATTCATACTATTTTTGAAAGTGAAAAGTCATTATCTCAAAGAAAAGTGATGTTTTCATGGCCGCAAGAAGAAGAAGTCGAAGGCTTTGAGTTGCATAATGGTAAAAGCTATTTGATTAACGCAAAGATTGATAATCTCAGATCAATATCAAATGACCCAAGCCTTGGTTGGGTATTACAGAAGAAAGATAATAAAGCTGCTATTACAGGTACTTATCTCCATGGAATCCTAGAAAATGGAAAATGGAGAAGGCGGTGGATCAATCTTCTCCGTAACAAAAAGGGATTGTGTGAGTTGCCAATTAATGAACCAAATCATTCTAAAAGAAGAGAGCAGATCCTAAATTCTTTAACTGATGAATTTGAGAAAAATATAGATCTCTTTAAAATAAAGGAAATATAAATGAATAATTCATCAATAAGAATACTTTGGCCTAATGGAAAATATAGTGAAGAAGCAGAAGGAGCAGAATGGCTTGCAGCTGCAAAAAGGGCAGGAGTAAAAATACCAGTGGGTTGCCTTGGAGGAAGCTGTGGTGCTTGCGAAATAGAAACTAATGGAAAAGTAATAAGAGCTTGTATTAGCAAGATAGAAAAGCAAAAGTCTGGTTATATAGAAGTAGAATTATTTAATGATCCATATTGGTAAATAGATTAGCGATCTAAGGAATTTGTATTAATCGAAAAAAAAAATGGATAAGGTAACAAAAAAATTGTTGGCTATGTTGAAAGTACAACGGGATGATTATAGTTGAAAAAAGGTTTTATTGAATATGGGTGGAAAAATTTTTGCTGTCCTAAAAAGGAACGAATTAATATTGTCTGCAATATTTGCTATTTCTATCTATATATTGTTCTTGTTAACAGATGGAGTGAATCTTAAGAGCCCTGAAGAAATAACATTTGGTTTTGGTCCTATAATAGATTCCTTAATTAATGAGAATAAATATGTTGCAAAAAATATACTTTATCCGGGAGGGGTGGTTCACGATAGTTTTGCTCATCGGATGCCCCTGATTCCAATTTGGTTTGCAAGTTTTGGTAAATATCTTGGATTTTCAGTAATATGCAGAGCCTTCATTTTTGCTGTTGTTGCTATACCTGCAATAAGAATGCTAAAAGGAATATGCGGTAATAAAATAACAAAACTTTCATTAACATTAACTCTAATATCACCACTGGTATTGAGAAGACTCATAGACATAACAAATGAAGAATCATGGTTATGTATTTTTATCCCATGTGCATTTATAGCTTGTGTATATATAAAGGAATCTGATAAACTAGACTCCAATGAGATAATAAATATTGGTCTTTATATATCTACCTTAATGTCATTATCTTATCTTACTAAGTCTAGTATGCTATACCTTGCTATGGCTGTTATATATATTATATTGTTTAATATTTACAGACTAAAGAAGTTAAATTATAAATCTATTTTAATTCTCATAAGTCCTATAATAATCTCTATAATGATTTGGAATATTCATGTTTACTCATCTACGGGTAAATTAACATTAGGTACTAGTTGGGACGGATGGAATATTTTAAAAGGGAATAATCAACATTTTAAGAATTATTTTCCAAAAGAGAGTTTAGATGTACTTGATTATAAGGGGCTAATAAAAGTATCTTCTCCCGAAATAAAAAGTGAATGGGACATTGATAAGGACCTAAAGAATCAAGCATTTAAATGGATATCAAATAATCCTATAGAATTTTTCAGGAATACTCTAGCCAAAATTTACATTATTTTTATTGATTTTAGAATTCTTCCAATTATGCCATGGCATAATAATTACTCGATTGCAATTAAATTAACCTCATTCACATTCTTGCTTACTAAAGGAGCTAGTTGGATTTTACTATTTTCTTGTTTCAAAAGAAGTAAAAGAATACTGGGTTCTTTAAATAGATCTGTAGGCTCAATAGAACATCTTGATTTATTTGTAATTTATATGTTCTTTTATTTTGGACCGTTCTTAATAGGCAAATATGATGTTCGACATTATGTACCAATGATACCAGTGATTATTATCCTAACTGCCATTCGTGTAGCCAAAGCTAGACGTAATAGAATGGAAATAAAGCAGTCATCTTAGATAGAGTGAATGGTATAAACTTCTGAATTCCATTAATAATGAAAGTCGCACACATAGGATTACCAAAATGTGCTTCTACATTTCTACAGTTAACTTACTTAAGTAAATTAACTGAGGATTTTTACAGTACACAGCCACCATTTAAATGGCCTAAAGAGCTAAGGTTCGTTTATTCCATGAATATGGAAGTTGAACAGTACTATCAATCGGTAAATTGGGTAAACAATAAAATAACAAGCATAGGTAAAGAAAAATTAAACATAAGGCTTGATAAGATATACCAAACATATAGAAAGCAGGTGGCAATATTTGCTGATATCACGAGAAACAAAAATGAATTACTGATAAGTTCAGAAGGGTTATATGGAATTAATAAACATGTAAATAAATTGCAAATGCGATTACTTAAGGAAGCATCTATAGGGAAAATAATATTAATAATAAGGAATCAAGTTGATTGGATGAATTCCTTCTGGAAACAATTAATAATTAAAGAGGATAGGTTCTATATGCAAATAAAACCGGAAAATATCTTTTGCTTTGATTATAATGATTTAGGATTTGAATCTAATTGGCTAGACTACGTAAAGAATATATATTCAATATATAAGAAGGAAGAGGTACTGGTCATACCTTATGAATTGTTAATTAACAATCCAAATGAATTCTTCAATGAAATAAATAAGTTCATAGGAATTAGACATGACTTCATCCCAGATTATTTAGAGAGAATAAATGTTTCGAAAAAACAAAATATATATTCTGGTACAAAGATAGATATGCTGCCTTTTACACAAAAGAATATCTTCATTCGGAAGCTTGCAAGAAAAGTAATGAATTTAGATCCCAAACTAAAGGGATTACTTGAAAGAACAGAAGATTTAAATTATCTAAATGAAATGGATAGACAAATAGAAGGAATATTTAGCGAGAAGAATAAAAGACTTGGAAAATTAATTGGCAGGGATCTTTCAAGATTTAACTACTATTAAAGAATATAAAGTATATTAAAGTTAATTATTTTGAGAAGAGAAAGTAAATATCATAAGATCTGATATAATCATGATTTAAAATCCCTTTGACAGAAGTTAAAAGATTTTACAATAAAATTAGCAAAAGATTAGGCTCAAAAGTAGTTAAAGAATTCATCTGGATAATATTTGGACAAGGTATCTCAATCTTAGGAGCTTTAGTAGGAATAAAAGTACTCACCAGTCTGCTGATTCCTGCAGAATATGGGAAGCTAGCTTTAGGGATGTCGGTCACAACATTTATAGCTGTAGCTGGAATTGGACCTCTAACAGGAGGAATTGTAAGGTATTTTGCTCCCGCTAGGCAGGAAAGAAACTTACCAAGTTATTTCATAGCCGTTAGAGAATTAGTTGGTAAGGTCACATTTGGGATGATCATATTTAGCCTTATAAGTATTTTAATTGTTTTAATAACAGGGCAGAGAGAATATTTAATATTTGTACTGGGTGCTTTGAGTGTTGCATTCTTAGATAATGTGCAAAATATGATTAATGGAATTCAGAATGCTGCCAGAGCTAGGTCATTAGTAGCCTTTCATAGTGTATTAGCTTCTTGGGGAAAGTTTATATTTGCTGCTCTACTAATTATTTTTATATGGGACTCTAGTGTAATGGCAATATGGGGTTATTCATTGGGATTATTTATTGTAATCCTTTCTCAAATTTATTTTATACGAAAGAAACTTATCAAAAATATAAATATACATGAGGCGACAAGAGATAAGGTAAGGGATTTTAAAACTAAAATATTTTCTCAGTCCTGGCCAGTAGCATTATGGGGATTACTTTCGTCTATTTATTTAATTTCGGATAGATGGTCTTTGGAATTGTTCAGCTCAACAACAAATGTTGGTGTATATGTAGCTCTATTTCAATTAGGAAGTTTCCCTATAAGAATAATAGTAAACAACTTCACATCTCTTATTGTTCCAATTTACTACGAAAAGGCTGGGAACGCGTTAGATAAAGAAAGATTAATGAATGTATATAGATTGGTAGCGAAAACAAGTCTTATTGCGTTCTTTATATTTATTATATTCATAATACTTACAGGTATTTACCAGCAAAATCTAATTTTTTACTTTTTAGGGAAAAGAGATACATATTTAACTAATTCATATATTTTACCTTGGATAGCATTATCTGCTTCAATGACAAATCTTAGTAATATACTATGTTTTGGATTTAAAGTAAGTAACAAAATCAGATTAATGGTAAAACCATTTGTGCTAAGTACAATTATTGGGATAATTTCTGTAAGTAGTGGTGCTTATTTCTGGGGGTTAAATGGTGTTATTGTTGGTATAACTCTAGAATCGACTATAAAAATAATATGGACAAGTATCTTATTCTTGAATGAATATAAAAAATTAAAATATGCACGGTTGTGAAATTAGATATTCTATGAATTGATCAAATATCTAGGTTACTGTTATCTAGCTTGATCTCAATAGATTTAATCCTTAAAGCATCCTCATTGGATCGAACAAGAGAAATATTTCGTTTATACTTCAACCAGGAAAGTTCAAAAGCAAGAGCAGACTTGAGGCATTTATAGAATCTAATTTTTGTAAATTGACTGGAGACTCTAAAAGTACATTTCCTAGTTTCAAACGAGTGAAGATTAGATTTGCAAAGCCTGTAGATAAAGTCAAAACTATTTAATGTGATATTACCCCCTATTGTTACAATCAATCCTTTAGTGGATGCTAAATATAATAATTTATTAGAAATATTAAAAATCTCATCAGAATCAACTTGATTAATATCTAATGAGCTAGAAAGATCACTTCTTCCAATGACGATATTATTTATGGGATATTTATAAATGATAATCGAATCTAAAAGCTCTTTAAAATTATCAATAGAAAGTTTGCTTTCTATATTAATGGCAATCTCTGGTAAAGGTTCTATTGGAGAAGAATTAGAGATAAGGCTTAGATAATTATTAATGGAATTTTCTAAAGCGAAAGAGCTTTCAACCATTGGTATTAATATCTTGCTTACTCCAATATGTATAGCCTCAAACATATCACGATAAGCGAATGGGCCTCCTATTTTCAAAGTAAGTGGTGTTGAATTCTTGCTACAAATATTGGCTAAGGTTAATATGTCTGATAGTCTCGACCCTTCCGCCTCAAATTCACATTTGATAGAAATAAACTCCTCTAGTTTTTGTAATTCGGAGTAACTTTCTAATAGCTTAGAATAGAATTGATTCATTGAGATATAAGAGTTAAAATAGATATGATTTATCACCGAAGAATGGATTATTAATCTTAACATTAAGAAAGTAATTGAGTGCAGAGAGTATATTTGCTTCGATCAATTGATGCTTGTGGTGAAGAAACTTAATTTCGGTAATAGAGCTATTATAGATAGGTATAGAGAAAAGGTTAGTCTTAATAAAATCGGTATTCAAATCATAAGTAGTCTCTATTGTATCTTTAGTAATGAATCCACTAACAGATGACAGATAGTTATATTCCTTTAAAATAGAAATACTTTTTTTTAGGTTGTTATTAATTTGATCTAAATAAAATACATGATCAAATTCTGTGGGTTTTGCTTTGTTAAATGATTGGACTAAGTAATGTCTATTAAAATTAAAAATAATCTGATTTGAATTAAAGAGGCTAGGAAGTTTAAATTTATAGATATCTTTTATCAATTGAGATCCATTCCTAGATCCTATATTTATAAAGATTTTAATTTGAGTTAAGTTATGACCATTATGTATGTAAACTTTTTCTAAAGCAGAGAATAACTTCCTTAAAGAATAAATTGAATCAATGCATGGGACTTCAAAATTGTCTACTGCAAGTTCCAATGAATCTCTTATATCTCGAATTGAATCACATCCACCAATCATGGATGAGAATAAATAATTATGTTTATATGCAAAATTTCTTAATAGATTGACCTGACTTGAATCAAGTATATATCTATGCTCGCTTGCATGAAGAGTAATAGAAGTGTTCAAAAGATTATTAGCCTTGACTATAGACAAGATTTCATAGTGAGAATCATAAGAATGATATTAGAATTTGCATGAGTCTAGAGACTCTCTAACAATATGAAGTAAATCTTCAATGGGTTCTAAGTTCGTTAAAGTCTTTAAAAGCTCTAGTCTCTTGATCAATTCTGATGGAGGCTGAGATACAGTTATTCCATTAATACATACTCCACATTGTTGTGCTAGCTTCTTTGCCTTTATGGAATCCTGACCTGAAATAATAAGAGGTATATCTTTATATTTGGTATCTTTAAATTTAACTTCCTTATTTATCATATCTATTGTGGATATTGCTTGGATTGGCGATGTCACTAATTGTTTATGTGGATTAGATAAAGTAACATCGGTTACTATTATCAAACGCTTATAAAAGATTTGATAATATGCCTTTATAACTTCAACTAAAGATGCATTACTAAGATACTTTCTACTAACCTTCAGAATAAAGTAGGAGTCAACATTAAAGGTCCTTATTATATCTAGATATTTTAAAATATCATCTTTATAGGCTTGTGTAAAATCTACACCAATAGCATCGACTTCTGATTGAATATTCGTAAACAATTCAGAAAAGTGTGCGTATTTAGTTCTTTCTTCAAAAATCAAATCAGTTGCTAATAAGAAAATAAAAGGTGAGAAGGGTAAATAAATATTAGACTTTTCTGCTATATCCTTCGCTTGCTGAATTCCTGATAAAATATGATTTAAACCCTGTACTTGAGTTGAAAGTAGAAATCCATGACATCCAGATAGTGTATAGAGAAAAACCAGTTTATTTAAATCTAATTTTGTTCCGATAGAAGGCTCGATATATAGTTGGGTAAATTGACGAGAAAAAAACAGATCGAATAGAATTTTAGATCTAGTAATTGACATTAATCAGAATTGAAAAAAGTTCTAGATATTATTAGAATAATTTTTTTGTAAATTACGATTAATGAGATTTCTAGCAGTTGTGATTGATTCTAATAGCTGAGAGTTAGAAAGAGAGTAAGGAGATTTTGTATAATTTGAAATAACATTCCTAGCATGTGTACCTATTGTTATTCCGTTGAATTTGACACCACATTGTCTGGCCAAACTTCCTGTAAGAGAGTTAGTACCACCAGAGATTAATATGGGAAGTTTAGTAAATTTAGAATCTCTAAGTTTGACTTCCTTATATATGTAATCAGCAATTGATACAGCCTGCAGAGTTGTATTGAAATTATCAGCGCCCCCACTCATAGGTATACCATCAGCTTGAATAATTAATCTATCATCAGCTATATCCTTTGCTGCATAAATTCTATCTACTAAATCATTATTACTTAAATGTTTTCTATCAATACACATTGAAATCATTCCATTAGGAATAGAATTTGAAACTATCTCCCATTCTTTCAAGGTGGACTCTTGATCTGGTACACCAGCATGTAATTCTATACTTTCAGCTCCAGCCTCTACACATTTAGGAAGAACATCTAATAACTGTTTAGCATTATGATTGTATTCAATTGCATTAGCGGTAGAAGGACAAGCAGACTCACAATTTCCACAACCGATGCATAGTTCACTAATAACATTTAAAGATTCAGGAATAGCATTTGTAGGGCAAGAAGGGATACATAGATTACAGCCAATACAATTACTATTAATAGATGCTTTTCTAACATGGTGATCCCCAGGCATACCCACACTAACTGTTATAAAAGGCCTAAAAGGTATGGTTAGTTTTAAATCCTTTGCTTTAATAAATGCAGCATCTATTCCTTTTTTAGCTGCAGATACAATATCAACATTAGCTGCAACATCAAACCCTGTGCAACCAGCTAAAGTATATATATAACATAATTTTTCTACATTCTTTCTTTCTTCTAGTCCTGCTCCACAAACCAACTTAAAGTATCCAGATGATTCTAAGAGATCCTTGTATAAGTCAAATCTTTTACCTGAATTGAAAGACATAGTTCTTATAAATAAAAAGATTACTAATCTTTTGAACTAAACCTGGATAAATAATCCTTGATTATATGGTATATCTTTAAAGGTAAACGAGTGATTGGATTAAATACAAAAAAGAAAACAGACTCAAAACTATAAGGAAGATAAACTAAATTTTTAGTATGGCCACTAATAGTTTGTCGATTAAGCAAACCTAGATTAAATTCGTGAATTGAATTTGATCCCCGAATACCAGTATGTATATATCTGAATTTTGATTTTAATAAATTATTGGTCTGGGAAGAGAAATGGGAATAAGTGCCAAAAGGATAGCAATAATGTTCAGGATATTTAATAGACTTCTCCATGATATCGATTGATTTACATGTAAGATTATAAAGTCTTTCTTGAGAAAGTGATGTTGAAGACTCATGTTTATATCCATGTATTCCAATAGTATGTCCGTTATTATCTAAGGTTTGAATTTGGTTGGACGTTAAATGGAGAAATTGATCAGGGTCTGGAGAACAATTAAATTTATTAAAGTTTGGGAAAAGGGCTTCGATATATTCAGCAGAAGTATAATTGTTATCGATAAAGTAAGGGATAACAAAGAATATAGCTTTGATTTTCAAATCATCTAATACGTTAATTGCAAAATCATAGTTATCAATAAATCCATCGTCTAAGGTAAGAATAGATCTAGGTCTCGAACCATATGAACCTTGGAAATAATCGCTAATCTGGGAGGGCTTTAAAAAAGGAGCTATAGAATTAATCTCTTTGAGAAGTTGATAGTATTTAGTAAAATAATTTTTATTAGTGCTATGAAGAGAAAAAATTATGAGGTTATTTTTTGATTGTAAGCACTTATCAATCCAACTAAATTGAGATAATGAACGATAAGTCTTATTAAAAGCTCTAATTAGAAAAAATTTATTCATGAAACACTATCCACAAAATTCAGTATACACAAATACTCTCCAGACAATGAATAAGGGTTCCCATTAAGTCCTTGCTTGAATTTGCGAATACCAGAGGGGGTATCGACTCCTAATCCGCCAAGGTCAAATGAACTATGGGATTTTCTAATAGCCTCTTTAATAGAGAACCATAGCAAAACAGAATTGACATGATATATTCTCCCAAAACCTGTGGAATAACCAAAGAGGTATAATGATGTTTCTAGATAAGAAACAATGCCTATCGCTCCTAGTGTTTTGTGAGGATTTTCAGGCAGGTATGCCCTATATATATTGATGTTAGGAGTTTTAATATTAAGTTTATTTGAAGAATGCTGCCACCAGTTATTTAATGATTGAATATTTATTGACTTGAACTTATTAGATTTAGCAAATTGGATATAGTTATCTATTATTTCCTGATAGGATTCATTCTCTATTACGGTTTCTATCTTAACAGATTTAAGACCTTTCTTGAGTGTATTTCTCCACTTAGATTTAAATTTAGATATCTCTAATTCTTCACTATCAGACAATGTTATTAAAGATGAGCTCCAAGGCTTAAAAGGGGTTTTTAGACATATAAAAGCATTAGTAAAATCAGTTCTTGAGATATTAACTTCAGGAGATAGTGAAATTATGTAAAGTCGATTAACGCGTAAAAAATATAAGATAGAGTTGAGAATATCCAAATATTCTGATCGAGAAAGTACGACCAGAGGATGAGGTCCTCTATTGATACGAACTAAGTTGAAAAGATTTAAAAAAGACGGTCTTAAGTATACAGATGTTAATGCTACGGGTTTAGTATTCTTATAAATAGCTAGATGAATAACATTATTGCTTAAAGGATAATAAAAAGGTGATTGAGTAAGATGGTAGATGAAATTTTTATCGATATTGGTATTGGCATACAATTGTTGATATTGATCTCTGGATGTTAATTCAACGGAATATTCATTTGACTTTACTTTGTTGTATAACATATGATTGAGATTAAATAGAAGGTGAGAAGATTAAATCTCTTTATTAATAAATTTTGATAAGGCTATAAACTCTGAGAATGTACTTAATGATGACATACTATAGTGACATGCAATATTAGACATAATATATACAAAAATCAAATTCTAGACATAAAAACAATGGAATAGTACGTAAATACTAAGGAGAATTTTTAGACCTATGACGATCAACTGTCGCTAGGAATGCATTAATTTGACTATCAGTTATTGAAATATGGATCGGAAGGTAAAGAGTATTCATTGTCCTGGAAATAGCAACTTTATGGCAGCTAGGGTTAGCAAGAACTTCTGGGGGTAAATCAGGCCAGAAGAGTGTCGGAAATTTAGACCATATTGTTTCTTGTATTTTTAGGATCTGAAAAAAGTCAGTGGTGTTGTTTGAGTATGGAATCATATGAGTTATATAGTTTGAGGATTGATCTTTATAATTATTATTAATTTTAGATAAAGCTTGATATATTTTAAAGGAGATTAACCTTTTTCTATGAACGAGTTGAGAAAAGGAAGGGTATAAGTTAAATAATATTCGGAAGGATAGCTTATAAACTCTTGTACCACAAGAAGAAACATATGATGGATTAATATTATCGTGTTGATTTCCTATAGAAATATTAGAAGATAGTACTGATCTATTTTGTACTATATTTTGTATTATTCTTTTAATAATCCATTTTAATAAAGTTTGAGTTTGAGAAGATCTTGAAGAGCTAGATTGAATGTCCTCAAGATTTTTAAGTAAATGTTTAAAATTGATTGAATCTGTTAATTTGGATTTAGGAATTACTAGTAAAGCACCATTTGGAATAGGGAAATGCTTGTATGGGCTATATAAAATGAAATCACCAACCTTACCGACATTGCCTTGAGGGAAAATCATATGAGTGGCATCCTCTACAAACCAAGAATGATACTTATTAGCTGTATTTCGTAAAAAAGAACAATCAAAATTTTCTCCAAAATAGTGAACTTGAATGATGATATCTGGAATAGAATGTTCTAGTAAGTTATAAACACTTTCTTTAATAGGCTCTAAATTAGAATTGACATTATAAAAATATAAGTTTATATCATTAGTTCGTACTAAAGACAAAGCCTCATTACAGAAAAAGTCTGGAAGAAATATATTAATACTTTTTGATCTAGTTAAATCAAATCTTAATTTAGCAATTAAGTATAAAGACAAAGATGATCTAGACAACCATAAATATTGATCGGCATAGTTTAGCCAAGGAGAAGTGACTTTATCTAGATCATATTCTGTAAATAATGATTTGATAAGAAGTTGAATTGATGGAATCGGAGTATATCCTGGCTTCCCTAGTGAAAAGTTTTTTAATCTGTTCATGAAGATATTATATAATAGTCTCAAGAGGAAATATATATTCTTTTATGAAAGGATAAAAGCAGTTCAACTTAAGAGAATTAAATCATTTATTTTTATCATATCTGTTATTTATAACCAATTTGATTTAAAGGTAAATATCTATTTGTCATATAATCTCTTAATGCGGACTTCCAATCACGCATTATATTCATACCTTCATCGTTTAAACGCCTACTAGTTAATCTTTCATTTGCAGGGCGCTCTGCAAAATATGTTTCGGAGAAGAAAGTTGATTTTACTGGATTGATTTCAATATCATTCGTTAATCCTAAAATAGAAATCAATTCAGACGCGACCTCTAATCTACTAGTCATACCAGAACAAACCATATTATACAAACCCCGCTTATTGTTATCAATTAGAAGGCGAACATTTTTAGCAAAGTCAATTGTATAAGTAGGTGTTCCATCCTTATCTGAAACGATATTTAGTTTTTTCTTTCCTGAAATTATTTGTTTTATTATTTTTGAAATAAATTTCTTATCTTTTGTGAGTCCCCCTCCCATCATCCAACCTGCTCTGCAGATTAGATAATCAGAAGAATTTTGTATTATAAATTGTTCTCCAAGGTACTTTGATTTTGCATAATGTCCGATTGGGTTTGGAGTATCTCTCTCATCATAAGAATCATTCTTCCCGCTAAATATACCTGCCGTGCTGATATATAGTAATGGTATAGATAATTGATTAGAAAGTTCTACTGCTGTTTTGACAGATTCTGTATTAGTGTTATAGGTATCTACAGGATTGGTCTCACAATACTCTAAATCAGTATGTGCTCCTATATGGAACAGCCAATCTGGTTTAAACAAATTAACTTGCTGCGAATATGAATCAGCGTCTCTAAAGTCAAGCTTCTGCAACCATTCCTCTGAAGGATTTAAATCAGTACATTTTAAAAGATTATCTATATTAAATTCATTGTAAAAAGCTTCTCCAAGCATACCTCCTACGCCAGACATGAATATCTTCATTTAGTAAACTTTTTTTCTATTATACCAATTTGATAAAATGAATCTAAGATTTCTGTGGCGCTTTGATTAGTTACACTTTTAAAATACTTTTCTCTTAGATTAATTGAGTCTTGATTTATTTGAGAAACATCCTCTTCAGTTAATTCTGAGAATCTAATTAGATGATCTTCTAATTCTTTAACATCCTTAGGATACTTGACCAGAGTCTTTGGAATAGTTAATGGGACAGGGTTGTCTATAAGGCCTGGAAGATTTGAAGATAAAATTATAGTAGGAATCCCCAATACTATTGCTTCCATGGAAGTTGTTGAGGCTTCAGTTATAAGGATATCAGTATGCTTATAGGATTCTGAGATAGTCTTATAGGGAGAGATAGTAAAACATTTAGGTGATTTATTTATAAACGATTGAACATCTATTAGAGAACAGGGATGCTTACGGATACTAAAGATTATTTTTCTATTTAAAGAATCAAAAGAATTGGATGGTATTAATAAAGAATTCAAAATATGTTTAGAGTTTAGAGTAGAAATAGGTAATGTTACAAGTACTCTAAGTATTGAAGTAGAAGACAATAAAGATATATGACTGGATATCTCTTGTAGATATTCAAAACGGAATGCTGGTCCTCCATAAGATACAAGTTCTTTATTAAATTCAGTAAGTATAGGCCTAACGGAAGGTCCTGGAATTAAAAATATATCAGGTAACATTTGATACCTGCTCTCCACGGGTATAGGAATAGAGCATAGAGACAGGGGAAGACTTATTATTGATCTATATCCTAATCTTTTTACATTTGGGTAATTATATTTAACCGCGTAGTTCCATGATTTATCAATAGCATGTCCCTCAAACCAATCTATACTATGTGTGATATTAACTTTTTCTTTTTTCAGATTAGAAAAAAATTTTAAATTTATATATGATTCTATTAGAGATAAATAATCTGGTGGGAAACGTAATCCTTCTTCGAAAAGATAACTGATATCATAATCTTTATAATAAGATCTTGGTAATTTCCTAAATTGTAGTTTAAAAGCACTAAAGGTAGATTGAATTATGTCATTTAAGCTCAAATAATCATCTTTTAAAATTTGTGGTCTAGATTTTTGTCTAATTCGTGAAAGTAATTTCATATAATCACTGGGTGTAAACAGTGTAAATGTTGGTACGAAGAAAGTTCTTGAAAGACGGTCTTGGTTTAAATAACTAGAAAAGCTGCCATACCATTTTTTTTCATCCAGATAAGTTGGAGTAATAAATGTATCTACTAAGCAAATATTCTTAATTTCTTTTAATTGATTATCTATGGTAGATGATAATGAGTTATTGATCATATAAAACTGAAAAATTCTATATAAAAATGCTTTACAGGGACTAATAATTATTTTCCTGAGAAGGTTATAATAAACAGCAAGTGGTTGAACATACTTAACCTTGCAAGATAGATTCTTAGCCTTGGTAATCCTATTTATAATTAATTTCTGCATTGGAGAATCAACTAATATAAGATTATCTTTATCACCCTCAATGTAATTTGTGAGGAACTTCTCGACAAATACTACTGTAGTAAAATAGAAGAAAGTTGGGGAAGAATATGTATTGCGACAAAAAGGTTCATGGAAAAGTATAAATGAAGGTAACTTTTTGCTATCTAAATAATTGGAAATTATTTGGTTGAATAGAGGACGAGCTATAAATGCTGATCTCTGAATACTTTCTTTGAATTCATCTGAAATTATCGAAGAATATCTTAAATCTATCTCTCTCTCAGAAGTTTTCATTTCGTTGAGGAAATTAGTTTAGATATATTATATCCACTCATAATAGATTCATCAGACCAAAGATATTCCCAATTACCATATCTACCAAATACATTTATGCCTATTGATTGCAAATAAGCATTTATTTTATTAACTGATGATTTTCTATTATGATCAAATATAACATAAGCATCATTAATGATATGAGATTCGGTAAACAAAATTTTATCAGTCGAATCTAAGACATCTACTTTTATTAGATTCTCTATCACTTTCGTAATTAGTGAATTTATATTATTAGGGATAGATTCATTAGGACCATATGAAATCTCTACTAAAATAGATGAACAACCAGGTGGGACGCAATTTTCAGACATATTCCCAGGGAAAGATACTCTTACAAAGGGGATATCATTATCTGAAAAATATATCCAAGATTTGGTAGTAATGTTAGGTTTATCTATTCCTATAAATACAAGTTGAAAAGTATTGGAAATCAACAGCTGAGCTGCTCTAGAAATCTCTGGAGGGACATCAGTTAAAAGATCTAATATTTTAGTTAAGGGGAGAGTCGAATATAAATTCTCATATTTAACTATATCACCATCCTTAAAGTAAACTTTCTTTGAATTAGTGTCTATATTTATAGCCAACTTATTATAAGAGATCCTATCTTTTAATTTCTGAGAAAGCTTAATAGCAATGTCTCCATAGCCATTTTCTTTAGGATATCTAAATATAGCATTTACACCAAAACCCTTCGTCTGATCAGTTAATGCTCCTGTTAATACATCTTCTAATGATGGACGCGGGTGGCGTACATTTACCCAATCAGTCGTCAGTTCATTTGGATTGATACCCCAAAATTTCTGGGCATAAGGATACATAAAGTGTTGAGTAAATCCCTTGCCGAACATATATAAAAGCCAATCATGGTAATTTTTTATATCCTGTTTATTAGTATATTTATTTTGAATAAATCCCATCAAACAATCCTTAATAATTTCATGTGGTAATCCAAAAGTATTAGCTTGAAAAGGGAAGCGAGTATATGTCTTATGAGAGTAAATCCATGCTTCTCTTTCCACTTCTAGCATTTTAACACCTATATCTTCCATTAAATTGAGGATAAATTGATTTTTTGTATGCAAAACATGAATGCCTAAATCAAATGTAAAGCCTTTAATTTTGATTGATTTAGCTACTCCGCCTGGCAAAGATTGACCTTCATAAATATGTGAATCAGAATGGTAAGCAGCACTCATACCGGCCAATCCAGCCCCTAATATTAGATTTTTTATACTTTCTTTTGTTGAAAAATTTTCTTGAACCATTTCTTACTTAGATAAATCGAATTTCTTTTGAAATATTCTAACAAAACGAGTTAGAACATACTGAGGGGAAAGGATTAAAAAGATTATAAAGGTTAAATTAAACGGTAAGGAATGGAAATAGCGGGTATAATATATACCTAAACCCAACCTACTATAAATTCGACGTTTAAAAGAAGATACTTCATTATCATCTAAGTTAAGTTCCGATGATACTCTGGAAATAAATTTTTGATAACTCTTATAAAGAAACTTTAAAGTATTTCGTTCATTTAACTTTGATATCTCTAATCTCTTTGAAAAGAAAAGATGTAAGAGAGAAAGTTCATCGTTATTACTTATAAACTTACTAAGAGTTTCATATTGCATATCCAAACATGCATTTTGTTGTGGCTTTTTGAATTTTTGAGATTGCTGTTGGTAGTGCCTTCTAACATTTAAATGGAATTGTTGGCAAATATGTACACTTTGTCGATTTAAAATCAATCTTGCTGTCACATCATAATCTTCAGCATATTTATAATTTTCATTAAATCCACCTATGTCTTTGATGGCTTTAATCCTACAAGCTAATGATGGATGCCAAATTGGGCACAAACCTAAGAAAATAGAAGCTAGTGGATCTCCATAGTTGTCAATCTTACCTTTTGCAATTTCCGTTATTATGCCTTTATTATTAATAACATATTCCCAAGAGCATGCCACAGATACTGATGGGTTAGAGTTTAAATATTCAACCTGTTCCTTAATACGTGAAGGCAAAGAAACATCATCTTGATCTTGCCTTATAATATATTCTGATGAGGCAAAGGCTAATGCCTTATTAAATGATCTTGAGACACCAATATTATATTTATTTTTTATAATCTTTATACGATCGTCTTGCAAAGAATGGAGGAATTGAAGAGAGTTGTCTGTACTACAATCATCTATTATTATATATTCAAAGTTTTCAAAGTCCTGAGATAAAATACTATAAACCGATTCTTCAAGGAAAGGCATACCATTGTAAACCAACGTTATAACACTAGCCAAAGGACTTCTCATAAAATTATTGCTAATTTTTGGAAATTATACCATATAAATATTAATAAATTACAGGACTTTATTGTTTAACTTATTCAGGTATATCTTCTTACTTATAGGATGCAAAAATCTCATCATTTTCCATCATCTTATCAACTTTGACTCTATCAGCTTCTGTATCAACAGACTTTGAAAGGTATGGAGAAGGAACCATTCTTACTTTAAATCCATGTTCTATTGCTCTTAACATTTCTATGGACTCTTGTTGTTCTAAGGGAGTAGTTGTCAAATTATAGTTAAAGTGTTTCATAAAATGCCATCTAAAAGGCATGACACATACCTGTTTCCATCTTGGTGCTCGTTTTTCCTCATGAAAATTGGAAGGTATTGGTGATCGAGACATGTATATAGCATTCATTTCTAAGTTGCATACAACTTTTATTTCTCCTGCGTCATGAAGGTCCTCTTCTGATGCCTTAAGAACTAAATTCGAGACAAATAGATCACTATTCTGCAGAAGTGGCTCTATCGCCATGTCAATCATATCTGGGTGTACTAATGGCTCGTCTCCCTGAACAACTACAACAATATCTTGATCATTTAAATTCAGTGACTCAGCAGCAGCAGCAACCCTTAATCCAGGACGTTTAATATTACTATCAGTCATAATTACTTTTCCACCAAAATTCCTAACTTGATTTGATATTATTTCGTCACATGTTGCGACAAAAATATCACTTGAATTTTTTGAAAGCTCACACCTCTTATAACAATGCTGAACCATTGGCATACCTTGTATAAGACATAAAGGTTTACCTGGAAATCTAGAGGAGCCCATCCTTGCAGGAATTCCAATCACCACTTTTACGTTAGACAATAGTTTCTCTAGATGTTTAAGACTGTCATTATAGGTCTTTTCATGATTTAAACTTTTTATAAAAAGCTTTTAGGAGTAATTTAAATAAAAATTTATTTATAAAGATTATATAGTTTTTATCATATCTATAGTAATAGTAACTAGATTAAATAATTTGTATTTCTAAAAGAATTTTTATTATAGATAGTTGAATCTATGAACATCATAATAACTCTTCAGTTAAGAACAATTAGAACATCTCTCTACAAAAGAAAAGCATGATTTAAAGCTCTGTAGTAATATACTGGAAAAATTGCAACCTATTTAATCGAGTATTTTTCCCACTGATTCTCAATTAACACTTATTTACTTTCAAACCAAAGCATTCTCCTCATTTAAATTCACCTCAATTTTAATAAATGCTATCAAAGAGTACCGATTTTTATTCATTACTTTTAAATGAAGGGAAATCTAGCTTGCTAGATGCGTTAGTTGTCATACAAAACTCAAAAGAGAAAACAGCACTTATTGTTGACGATTCCCAAAAATTAATCGCTATGGTCTCAGATGGGGATATAAGGCGGTCTTTACTAGCAGGGAACAGCCTTGATTCAATAGCAAGTGAATCTATTAAAAAAGGTTTTATATCAATTGAACAGTCATCAAATGACCTTTTACTCAAAGCTAGCCATATCATTAAAAGAAATGG
>CACILY010000003.1 GCA_902587615.1 uncultured Prochlorococcus sp. | reverse complement strand
TTTTATTCTGTCAATGAATCTTTAGGAAGGTAAATAACAAATGCATTGCCTTTCTTAGGCAGTGATTCATCAAAATCGAATGGACAGCTTATTAATTTAAGTTGTCCACCAAATTGCTTAGCTAATTCTGATCCAAGAGCTAAACCGAGTCCACTTCCATTTTTTTCAGAACTGCCTTTCCCACGAAAACCCTTATTAAAAATCAGCTTTCGTTCCTCTTCTTGAATATCTTCTCCTTCATCCCATAAACACAAACCTAGATGATTCAAATGAAGTCCAATAGATGCATTTTTAGGACTATATCTAAAAGCATTTTCCAAAAGATTGGCCAAAATTTCTGCAATAACACTTTCGGCAAATGGTCTCGGGCTGTCAATCCAATCAGGCCAAGTCTTTGGTCCAATCCAATTCCTCCCTTGCAAATTAGCCGTAGCAGAAGCTCTATCAATTAAAGGTTCAATTAAAGTTCTTAAATTCAAAGAGTTGTTTTTATGTAAAACAGGTGGAAGCAATAATCTAGATGAAGCCATTGGAGCAGATGGCAATTTGACCTGGCTTAAATCATCTAATACGGACACATATTTAGTTAATTGAGCTTGTTCATTCAATAATCCTTTAACTAAATCTTGATAATCATTCTCAGCACCTAATTTCCTTAACAGTAATTTCGCATAAGTTCTCAACGCAGCTAAAGGGTTCCTCAATTGATGAACCATTAACCCTATTTGCTCACTTTGATTGGTTAATTGATTTAAAAGTCGTTTACTTTCAAGCTCTAATCCAAGGAAATAAGTAAGAGTCATTGCAGTTGATTGCAATCGCTCATCCAAGGACTCTGGCCACTCTTCTATATCATCTGCTCTCTCAACCCTTAATACTCCGAGTAATATAGTGCCCTCCTGAAGTGGATACCAACGCCTATTAGGTGATGGTGCCCTCAATTCTCGATCTGTTTCTAAAGGCTGTAAAACTTTTTTTAAACGAGGCCATTCCCCTACAACCTTCAAGCTAGGTTCATCGCTATCATTTTTCTGAGCTACATAGACAACAAGTTGCTCAACAACCGGATCTTCCTCATAGGAGATCAACTGTTGTTCGATTAAATTTAAAAATCGATCAGAGAAATACATATCAGGCCATTTTTAAATATGAGCCATACAAAAAGGAAGGTAAACGACTTGAAAACTACAAAAAAAGTATTAAGATATTATATGGGGCTAGCCAATTGCCTTAAGAAGAGTTGTTTTAAAGGTTGATTTAGCAAAAAAGCTGCACTAAGTGCTGCCAAGGTTATAGCAGAGATTGATGGGGCTGCTTTCCTGGGTTTGCTAAATAGACCAGAATTTATTTTTGTCGTATATAAAATCGACAAAAATAAAGCCATAACCACCACCTAGAAAGGTGATAATTTCTGTTTTAACTTCTCAGAAATTATTTCATCTAGGTGATAAAAAAGCCTCTCTGATTCATTCCCATTCTTACTCCTTTAGGAGTTGTATTTATGTCTAAGAAGCGCAAGAGAATTAGCCGCAGGCGTCTTGCGGGACAAAGAGTAATGGCTCATGTCCCAACATTCCACCTAGAGACAGGAAAGCACAAACCGGTTACGGCCGCTAGACATTACATAGCCGAAAGTG
Source organism: uncultured Prochlorococcus sp. (assembly GCA_902587615.1). Taxonomy (GTDB): domain Bacteria; phylum Cyanobacteriota; class Cyanobacteriia; order PCC-6307; family Cyanobiaceae; genus AG-402-N21. The sequence continues at coordinate 59,216 of CACILY010000003.1, read as the reverse complement.
GATTAAATTCACCTACAGTTTTAAATGTCCGCAGAAATGAGCACACAACAGATCGTTTTTTCTGGGGAGAGAAAGGATTGTTTAGTGCTCAATATGCAGAAGAGAATCATTTTCTTTTTCCTTCTTTAAGATCAATTGTCGATTGCATAGGTGAAGAAAAAATTTTTGAAGGTCTAGAACTTACAGCTGATGATTGGGAAGAGATTGAAGAATATGAATACGCCTTTGTTTAACTAAGCAGAAAAGCTTATTTCTTTTCGAACCATTTGAAAAGATTCTTCTGAAATAAATTCAACAAATCTATTGGTATTTCATGTCCTCCTTCAAAGGGTATTAGATTCGCGTCCAATCCTTTTTCAGTGCAAAGATTTTTAATTTTTTCAGACGCTTGGAAAGGGACAACTTGATCATTCTTGCCGTGAGACAAGAGTAAAGGAGGTATGTGTTCTGGAGGAGTCCAGCCTGGGTGAGCATAGGCACTACAGCAAATAAGACCTGCTACAGGCAAGTCGCACCCACTAGCCAAAGCCATTGCACCGCCTTGTGAAAAGCCCAAAATAGCCGAAGACTCTAACGGCGTATCCTCGGTAGCAAGTGCCTGTATACGGGATCGTAAATGGTCTATTGCAGAAGAGGCTACAGACCAATCTGGCGGGAAGAGGGGATACCATTCCCGACCAACTCCTTGTGATTGCCTACAAGGCGCATTTAATGAAATCACCTCTAAGTCATTTGAAAGAGATTCACTTAAAGCTTTACCAAGAGGTATTAAATCTTGAGCATTCGCACCCCAGCCATGAAGCAAAATCAATCGATAGGAAGCATTTGATGTGTTCAGGCAAACAATTTCTTCAGTCATTCAAGCAATTTGCATCTTTGCTGCGTAAGTTATCTCAAAGGTTAAGTTTGTATTTTCTATTATGTCTCCTATCGCCTTGTTAAGCGTCTCCAATAAACAGGGCCTAGTACCTTTAGCCAGGTGTTTATCCGAAGAATATGGTTATCAAATTATTTCCAGTGGTGGAACTGCTAAAACCCTTCAATCAGAAAAGATTCCTGTTACTCGAGTAGCAGACTATACAGGTGCATCAGAAATACTAGGAGGCAGAGTAAAGACATTACATCCCAAAATTCATGGGGGAATACTTGCGCGAAGAGAAGATCCTTTCCACAAATCAGAGTTAGAGAAAGAAGGCATACAACAAATTGATTTAGTAGTAGTAAATCTATACCCATTCAAAGAAACTATTTCTAAACAGAATGTTAATTGGGAAGATGCTATAGAAAACATTGATATTGGTGGACCTACTTTGATACGAGCCGCTGCCAAAAATCATCATGATGTAATCATACTTACAAGACCAGATCAATACAAAACATTCCTAAATAAACTATCCAATGGAGAAATAACTCACAAATATAAGAGGGAACTTTCTATTAATGCATTTGAACATACAGCTGAATATGATTTAAATATTTACAAGTGGATGAGTCAAAGAGAAGAATTAAATTCATCAGATTGGAATCAATCAGTTCCACTAAAACAATCTCTGAGATACGGTGAAAACCCTCACCAAAAAGCTGATTGGTATAGCTTTAGTAATAGAGGATGGGGTAATGCAATTCAATTACAAGGAAAAGAGTTAAGTACAAATAATCTTCTTGATCTAGAATCGGCTATATCTACGATAAAAGAATTTGGTTATGGAGAGTCTGGTGAAAAACCATATATTAATAAAGCCGCTGTTGTAATCAAGCACTGCAATCCTTGTGGAGTAGCAATAGCTGAGTCAGGAAGTTTAGCTCTTAAAAAAGCACTTGAAAGTGATCGAATGAGTGCATTTGGTGGAATAGTGGCATTAAATTCATGCGTACAGGAAAATACTGCGATTGAACTTACAAGTCTTTTCTTAGAATGTGTTGTAGCACCAGATTTCGATGAAGATTCGAAAAAGATTCTTGCTAAAAAACAAAATTTAAGGGTATTACAACTCAGGCCAGAATCTATAAATAACTTAGATGAAAAGCATATTAGGAGTATTGCGGGAGGACTTTTAATTCAAGATATAGATAATCAAGAACTTGAAATAAGTAATTGGGAAATAGTTACTCAATCAAAGCCCAAACCACAAGAACTTGAAGACCTGAAGTTCGCTTGGAAAGTAGTTAGACATATTAAATCTAATGCTATTTCTATTGCTTCAAAGGGCCAAAGTTTAGGTATAGGAGCTGGTCAGATGAACAGGGTAGGTTCAGCAAAGTTAGCTTTAGAAGCTGCTGGACAAAAAGCATCTGGAGCAGTATTAGCTAGTGATGGCTTTTTTCCATTTGATGATACCGTTCGATTGGCTGCAGAATACGGAATTACATCAATCATTCAACCAGGAGGAAGCATTAAAGATAAAGAATCAATATATGCTTGTAATGAATTAAATATCTCAATGATTTTCACCGGGATAAGGCATTTTCTACATTAAAACTAATCACCTTTTGGATAATAAGTTATTTTATTTGTCTTCCTAAAAGCAGATAGTCTTCCTGGGCCAGCACATAAAAAGTAAAAAGAAATCAAAGCATAAATTGCTGATAATTCAAACGTATAATTATGTGTTTCAACTACAGCGAAGGGGAAGCCTTCTAAACCTGTATCAATGAAATGGAAATAACATGCAAAAATCATTGTTGAAAGCAATCCCAAAGCAGAAATCCTTGCAAAGATCCCTGTAGCCAATCCTATAGGACAAACAATTTGAGTTATTGCAGCTATATAGGTCCAAATTATCGGATCTCCAGGCAAGAAAGGGAAATATTTTCCTACAACAAACTGTGCGAAACCTTCTGGATCATCTAATTTTTCCAATCCATGATGAATCATCATCAGACTAAAACCAACTCGGAGAGCAAATATGGCTAATTCACCCAAAATATCAACGTCTCCTTGATTCGATGGACTTTGAACTACCACTTCCACTTTTTGAGAAGATGCATTTGATTTAGATCTTCTATCTTTAGAGTTAACAGAATCAGTCATCTTATATAAGAATTAGAAAATGATTTTAAGAGAGTGCATCCCATAACCGTGGATTACTTTTATAAATCATTATTCTCAGTTAACTTAATAAGTTTTTGAATGACATGTTCCACTACTCTGTCAGGCGTTGATGCACCTGAAGTAATTCCAACAGTTACATCTCCATCAGGAAGGAAATTCTGCTGTGTTATTAAATTCTCTCCTAAAGGCATATGAGTAATAGTATTTGTTTCCTCACCAATCCTTTCAGGAGTATCTATATGAAAAGAACGAATACCTCTACTAACAGCTATTTCCTGTAAATGAGTTGTATTCGAAGAATTATAACCACCAATTACAACCATGACATCTAATGGTTCATCTACTAAGGAAAACATCGCCCCTTGCCTCTCTTCAGTAGCATCACAAATAGTATTAAAAGCTAAAAAGTGTTCATTTAATTCAGCAGGACCATATTTACTGAGCATTGTTTTTTCAAATAATCGTCCTATCTCTTCAGTTTCACTTTTCAACATAGTGGTTTGATTAGCCACTCCAAGTCGCTGCAAATGAATATCAGGGTCAAAGCCCTCAGATGAAGCTCTCGCAAATCGCTCTAAGAACTCCTTACGATTACCTTTACCAAGTATGTAATTAGCAACATATTGTGCCTCCTCAAGATCTAGAACTACTAAATACGTGCCGGCGAATGAACTAGTTGCAAGAGTTTCTTCATGCTTATATTTACCATGAATAACAGATGTAAATGTATGTTTTTTATGCTTTTCAACTGTATGCCAAACTTTAGAAACCCAAGGGCAAGTCGTATCAATGATATGGCATCCTCTTTCATGTAGAAGCTGCATATCTTGAACTGTCGCTCCAAAAGCAGGCAATATAACCACATCTCCATCTTTTACTTTTGAAAAATCTTTTATCCCATTTTCTTCAGATATAAAAAGAACATTCATTTTCCGTAAATGATCATTTACGGAAGGATTATGAATAATTTCATTGGTTATCCAAATCCTTTCTTTTGGATAATGCTTTCTTGTTTCATAAGCCATGGCAACAGCTCTTTCTACTCCCCAACAAAAACCAAATGCCTCTGCAAGCTTTACTTTTAATCTTCCATGTTCTAATAAATTTCCATTCTCTCTAATTGCACCTATTAAATTACTTTGATAAGCCTGGGCTAGAGCTTCGGCTCTTTTGGTAGCAGAACCAAAGCCTCGCCTGTTATAGCGATCTGACTTATGAAGAGATTGCTTAAAAGCTTGTGTATCCATATCAATCTTTAAAACTGTTTTTAAACACAACTAATAATCAATTCTTACACACATAATAAAAAAGCCTGGGGCAATTCCAGGCTTTTTGAAATCGAACTTCAGGTTATTTATCTAACTAGAAGCAAAATCTGGATAAGCCTCCATTCCATGCTCTCCTACATCTAACCCTTGTAACTCTTCTTCTTCGGAGACACGTATACCTCCAAAGAAACCACCAATAATTGACCATGCGATCCAACAAGTTGCGACAGTCCAAAGACCATAAGCAGCTGCCCCAAGAGCCTGAATTAGGAATTGAGAAAGTCCACCGCCATTAAATAATCCAATGCCAGCAACTCCTGGATCCATTCCTTCAACCCCCCATAAACCTATAACTAAAGTTCCCCAAACTCCGCATACACCATGAACTGAGAATGCTCCTACAGGGTCATCAATACCAGCCGCATCTAAAGCAGATACTGAGAAAACAACAATTACTCCACCTACAAATCCAGCGATCCATGATCCTGAGAAAGTCATATTCCCACAACCAGCAGTAATACTGACTAAACCAGCAAGGATTCCATTAATAATCATGGTCAAATCTGGCTTACCTGAAGTAACAGTAGAAATAATTGTTGCGGCTATTGCGCCTCCAGCAGCAGCCAAAGTAGTGGTAACTGCAACGTAAGCAACATATTGATCCATGGCTAATTCTGATCCAGGATTAAAGCCATACCAGCCAATCCATAAAACCAAAGCTCCCAAAGTAGCTATAGCCATATTGTGTCCTGGCATTGCCTGTGCTTTGCCATCAACAAATTTTCCAATACGAGGGCCAAGAAGCATTGCTCCTACGAGTCCAGCCCATCCACCAACTGAATGAACGATTGATGATCCAGCAAAGTCAATGAATCCAAGTTCTGATAGCCAACCACCATTCCATTGCCAACTGCCAGCAATTGGATATATAAAAGCAGTTAAAACTAATGAGAAAACAACAAATTCTCCAAATTTAACTCTCTCAGCAACAAGTCCAGAAACAATGGTTGCTGCAGTACCAGCAAATGCTGCCTGAAAAAGAAAATCAACTGATGGAACTAATTGAGAGCAACCTTCCCCTGCCAGACCAGCAGCACATTCAATTGCTCCTGAAGGATCAGGATCAACAAAAAGACCCTGAAAATAAACCCATCCATCTATAACGGATCCTCCATACATTAAGGAATATCCAATAAACCAATAGGCAGTTACTGCAAGAGCAAAGACAAAAAGATTTTTCGCAAGAATATTAACTGCATTTTTTTGCCTACACATTCCGGCTTCAACCATTGCAAATCCTGCATTCATAAAAATCACAAGAATGGTTGCAATAAATAACCAAAGATTGTCAGCCAAAAATGCTGCGGCCTGAGCCCCTGTCAAATCAGACAAACCTACTTCTGCTTGTGCAGCAAAATTAAAAACACCTAAGCCCAGAAGAGCTAAAGGAACGGTTGCTAGCCAAATCAAAGCACGATTTGTTCTTAACCCACGAATGCTTTTCACTAAAAGCATTGGACCATTTAGAAGACTGGCTTCCTGTAGTCGACGATGATTTCGTCGAGAAGGAGCAGCATGCAAAGCAGTAGTCATAAAAAATTGCTGAACTGCGAGATCTCTGGCATTTAAAAACCAGGTATTACATGTATCACTATGTACTCAAACTGATCATCTGCAAGTATTTGTTGCTACCAAATATGAATTCAATAAATTTAAGCCCTTTGTAGAACTTGATAGTTGTTAAACGGACGAATACCCTGCCACGAAATATAGTCTTTATGAAACCCAAAACAAACAGGTATTATTTCCACTCCTTTTTTTACTGCAATCCTAAATAAGTTTCCATATTCTTTATCAGCTGAATCTCCTGGAGCAAAAGCCTTTGTATCGTCTCTACTTATACAAGGTATTAATACAGCTCTTGAGTTAGGAATTACATTAATTAATTCAGTTAAATGCTTTTGACCTCTTGTGGTTACTGTGTCTGGGAAAAGGGCTAATTCTCCTTGAGTCCATGTAGTATTTTTTACTTCAATATAAATATTACGTTGATCAAAATTTTGACACTCAGGGTATAAAAGCAAATCAATTCTACTTCTTCTATTAATTCCATAAACAACTTCTTTTTTAATATCTGAAATCAATCCTAATTCTTTTTGTAAACAACCAGCCTTAATAGCCATTAGCACAAGAGTGTTAGGCAAAAAGGTGTTAACACCCACCCAACACAAAGATTCCTTCAAGTTTAAGACTTGCGCTTGCTCCCAAGACCAAGATAATTTCCGCGTAGGTGATGGAGCATATTTAAGCCTGACACGACCTCCTACATTCAAAACTCCCCTCATAGGTCCAGTGTTAGCACAATGTGCTGTAACTATTTCTCCATTATCAAGTTCCACATCTGCCAAAAACCTCTTATAACGTTTCAGTAAAATGCCTTCATGCAAACTTTCAAACTTTAAAAGTGGATCTCCAATCTTTAACATTTGCAAGCTCTTGGGATCATGAATAATACTCGACAAAATCAAGATTAATAAATGAATTTAGTTCTACATTTAACCTATGGCTAAATCTATTAAAAATATAGCTCTTATTGTTACCTCAGGAACTTTAATTAGCAAAATAGGTGGAATGATTAGACAATTAGTAATTGCTGGAGCCTTTGGCATCGGCCCTGCATATGATGCTTATAACTATGCATACATAATACCAGGATTTTTCCTAATTCTTCTTGGAGGAATCAATGGACCATTTCATAATGCAATGGTCACAATACTAACCCAAAAGTCTCGTAAAGAAGCAGCATATTTAACTACAGCAATAAATACCAATATTACTACATTTTTGTTTTTAATTAGTTTAGCTATTTTCATTTTAGCAGATCCAATAATAAAGATTGTTGGACCTGGTTTGAATAGTGATATTCATAGAATTGCAGTTATGCAATTACAAATAATGGCTCCTATAGCTTTCCTCTCTGGATTAATAGGGATTAGCTTCGGCTCTCTAAATTCTAGAGATGAATTCTTCATTCCATCAATTGCACCAATCTTTTCTAGTATTTCGATTATTATTATTATTGGAGGATTTTGGATAAGCCAAGGAGAAAGATTTGAATCGATAAATCTTGTTTTTAAAGGGGCCTATTTACTAGCAATTGCCACATTGATTGGAGCAATTGCACAATGGGTCGTTCAAATACCTTCATTAATGAAGAAGGGAATTTGGAAAATGAAGCTGGTTTGGGATTGGAATAATCCAGGAGTTAGGGAAGTTTGGAAAATAATTGTACCTGCAACACTTTCTTCAGGAATGCTCCAAATAAATGTATTTACAGACCTTTTTTTCGCTTCTGAATTAGTTGGAGTTGCAGCAGGTCTTAGTTATGCAAACTTTATTATTCAAGCACCTCTAGGATTAATCTCTAATGCACTTTTAATACCATTATTACCAATATTTTCAAAATTAAGTGGAGCAAATAATCATTCCTTACTAAATAAAAGAATTGATCAAGGGTTGATGTTTTCTTTGGTAAGTATGATCTGTCTAGGCACAATATTTATCTCTGGAAGGACTCCAATTATTGAACTAATTTATGGAAGGGGTGCTTTCAATGAGAATGCAATTAACCTTGTTTCTGGACTACTAATAGCTTATGGAGTAGGCATGCCTGTTTATTTATGTCGAGATTTATTAGTAAGAGTCTTTTATGCATTAGGTGATGCTAATACTCCTTTCAAACTATCAGTAATTGGTATTTGGTTAAATATAGTAATAGATTGGATTATGGTTGGAGGACCTACTCCATGGGGTTCTCAAATTCCTTTTAATCTTGGAGGCCAAGGTCTTGTATTTGGGACGGGATTAGTAAACCTTTTAACTTGTATAGCACTCTTATATAGACTAAATAGTCGACTAATAAATTTGCCTATAAAAAAATGGTTTTTTTCCTTTGTAAAGCTAATTTGTTCAGGGCTATTCTCAGGAATTATTGCTTCGTCTATTTGTAGAACATTTATTTGGCCTGAAAACATGATCAGTTTATTTATGGAAGTATTATTAATTATAGGAGTAAATGTTTTTTCTTTTATTATCTCTACGAATTTACTAGGAGTAAATGAAGTAAATGAACTAAATAAAATTTTCAGGAGGAAATTATTCTTTTCTAAGTAAAATATCCCTTTCTTCTCTCACTTGAAGAGATATTTCCAAAGATTTTGAGCCATCTAGTTTGAGACCGTCTACAGAAAGAATCCTGGCCTCTATACCAAACTCTTGAAAAGCAGTTTCCATTTCTTGAATGAGTGCCTTTTCAACCTGAGCATCAGCATCAAAAACTTTGCCAATAAACCTTTCCCCAAGACGTCCCACACGTTGGCGAACAACATCGCGAGCGTTAGTAACCTCAATGATCAGCAAATTAATTAAGTCAATATCTTTAACCTTATCTGGAATAAGGGTCCAAAATCTCTTCTAAGTCAAAAATTTGTCCTGGTGGAATTAATCTAGCTAAAGGCAACTGTGTATTTCCACCTCCCAACTTCACTTGAACTGACTCAAGTGCCTTACGAGCAGCAACCTCTGAGCCTTGGTCCAAATTAGCCTTGCATTCAATGGCTAATTGATTCGCTAACCCTGCATCCCCCAAATAAAGGTGCCAATTTGCAACTTGTATATAAATTCGATCAGCAATAGCTATTTCTATCTCTCTGATTTCACCTGGTACAAGCCCCATAAGAAATTCCTAATTTTGTAAGTTCACCTATCTCAGCGAAAAGAGCTAAACATGAGGTTGAGTCTATTTAGTTTCAACATAAAACTTATCGAATCAATTGCAATGGAGTCTTAGAACTAATTAGATTTTGTAGTTATTTGCAGCCCATCAGTTGACGAAGTCACCCTTAATGAGCTCATATTGATTTTTGATGCGCCTGTAGCTCAGCGGATTAGAGCATCTGACTACGGATCAGAGGGTCGGGAGTTCGAATCTCTCCAGGCGCGTTTTAGAAACTAGAAATGATCTTTTTTGAGGTAATCAGTATATATAGAAAATAAGCCTAAGTTTTTCATCATAAGCAGAGTCTTTTGATTACGATCAAATCTGAATTATGGAAAAACGGAGGACAAGTTACTTGCCATCAATTAATACTGCTTTACAAGACTCAGATCCCTCTATAGCTAACCTAATTAATCAAGAACTTAATAGGCAGGAAAGTCATTTAGAACTAATTGCTAGTGAGAATTTTGCCTCTTCAGCAGTGATGGAGGCTCAAGGATCTGTACTAACCAATAAATACGCAGAAGGACTACCTGGTAAACGTTATTACGGAGGGTGTGAATATATTGATGAGATAGAAAAACTAGCAATTTCAAGGGCAAAAAAACTTTTCAAGGCAGGTTGGGCTAACGTTCAACCTCATAGTGGAGCGCAAGCGAATTTCTCTGTTTTTTTAAGTCTTCTCAATCCAGGAGATACCATCATGGGGATGAATCTCTCTCATGGAGGACATCTAACTCATGGATCTCCTGTAAATGTAAGTGGCAAATGGTTTAAAGCAATTCATTACGGAGTTAATCCCCAGACAGAAACTATAGACTTCAATGCACTGCGCCAATTAGCTGTAGAGCATAAACCCAAATTAATTATCTGTGGATATTCTGCATACTCGAGAACGATTGATTTCCAAGCATTTCGCTCGATCGCAGATGAGATGGGTGCATATTTGATGGCAGATATAGCCCATATAGCAGGACTTGTAGCAGCAGGGCTTCATCCGAATCCAATTCCTTTCTGTGATGTGGTTACGACAACCACGCATAAAACACTTCGCGGACCTCGAGGGGGACTAATACTTTGTAAAGACGAAGAATTTGGGAAAAGATTTGACAAAGCAGTATTCCCTGGGACTCAGGGTGGTCCCCTTGAACATGTAATTGCGTCAAAAGCTGTTGCCTTTGAAGAAGCGCTTCAGCCAGGTTTTCATTCGTATATAGAAAAAGTTCTATCGAATGCAAAAGTATTAGCTGAGAGAATGAAAGAAAGAGGAATAAATATTGTTAGCGGAGGAACCGACAATCATTTAGTTCTACTTGATCTCCGAAGCATTGGAATGACAGGGAAAACTGCCGATAAATTAGTAAGCGAAATAAATATCACCGCAAATAAAAACACAGTACCTTTTGATCCTGAATCTCCTTTTGTTACTAGCGGTCTAAGACTTGGTACTGCCGCCCTAACAACAAGAGGGTTTAATGAAAAAGCTTTTTTAAAAGTTGGAGATATCATTTCAAATAGACTTTTAAATCCAGAAGATAATTCTATTAAAGAAGAATGTAAAACCATGGTTAACTCACTTTGCCAAGAGTTCCCTCTCTATAAGAAAAGAATTGAGTAATATATTAACTAGATCTAATAAAAATAATAGTGTTGAAATCCTCTGCATTGGGACAGAGATTTTACTGGGAAATATTCTTAATAGCAATGCAAAATGGCTTTCAGAAGAGCTTTATTCAATAGGTTTATCCCATTACCGACAAACAGTTGTTGGAGATAATTGTGCACGTGTTAAAGAAGCAATTATCGAAGCTTCTAAACGATGTAGATATCTTATTACGACAGGTGGTCTAGGGCCAACTCCTGATGATTTAACTACAGAAGCAATTGCAGCTGCATTTAATTGCAGACTTCATGAGAATCCAGCAATTTGGATGGACATTCAACAAAAATTAACTGGTAGAAATTGTTTAGTTCCTGAAATCAATCGTAAGCAAGCCTTACTTCCAATTGATGCAGAAATCATTCCAAATCTTTCAGGAACTGCGCCAGGAATAATTTGGAGTCCTATAGATGACTTCACGATACTTACATTTCCAGGGGTTCCTTCTGAAATGAAAGAGATGTGGCTTTCAACTGCAATTCCATGGTTCAAGAAAAATGAAATCCATCAAGGTTATTTTGCAAGTAAAGTTTTGCATTTTAGTGGTATTAAAGAATCAATCCTTGCAGAACTCTTAAGTGATTTACTGGAAAAATCAAATCCTACTATTGCTCCATATGCATCAATAGGAGAAGTAAGACTAAGAATTACTGCGAAATCAAAGAATTTAGAAAGAGCTCAAGATCTAATCAAACCAGTTGAGAAAGAAATCCTGAAAAGGACAGGAGCTAAATTCTTTGGATCAAATAATGAAAGTTTGGCATCCGTAGTAATACAACTTTTAAGAGATCGCAAAGAGACTATATGCGTCGCTGAGTCTTGTACTGGTGGAGGGATAGGAGCAACTTTAACAACTATTCCAGGTTCGTCAGATGTCTTTGTTGGAGGAATAATTGCTTACAACAACTCAATCAAGCAAAAACTTCTTGAAGTACCACCGACACTCTTGAAAGAATTTGGCGCTGTTTCTATACCCGTAGTTGAAGCCATGGCAACAGGAGCATTAAAGAAATTATCAACAACTTGGTGCATTTCAGTAAGTGGAATAGCAGGGCCAACAGGAGAAAGTTCTGAAAAACCTATTGGCCTAGTTGATTTTTGTATAGCAGGACCGGATGGTATTAAATCCTATGAAAATAGATTCAATTCAAATAGAACAAGAATTGAGATCCAAAGATTGAGTATTTTAAGAGCTCTAGATGAACTTCGCTTACTTCTTCTCAATAAAAGCTAATGTATAAGGCTAAATGGATTAAAAATTGAGTTCAGGGACTCTCTATGACAAAGTTTGGGATCTTCATCGTGTAGCTGATCTACCCGGTGGATCAACTCAATTATTTATAGGTCTTCACCTCATACATGAAGTAACTAGTCCCCAGGCCTTTGCTGCAATTAATGAAAAAGGTTTAAAAGTTCGTTTTCCAGAGAGAACTATTGCAACTGTTGACCACATAGTTCCCACTACTAGCCAAAAACGTCCTTTTGCAGATCCTCTTGCAGAAGAGATGCTAGCCAAGTTAGAAGAGAATTGTACAAATTTTGGAATCAAGCTATATGGACTTGGGAGTGGCAACCAAGGCGTAGTTCATGTCATGGCTCCTGAATTAGGTCTAACTCAACCTGGGATGACTGTTGCATGCGGTGATTCTCATACTTCGACTCATGGAGCTTTTGGCGCAATCGCATTCGGCATAGGCACTAGCCAAGTCCGAGATGTACTGGCTAGTCAGTGCATTTCTATGAACAAATTAAAAGTGCGAAGACTTTGGTTTGAAGGATCTCTCAGTAAAGGAGTTTATGCAAAGGATTTAATATTGCATGTAATTAGAAATTTAGGGGTCAAAGGTGGGGTTGGTTACGCGTATGAATTTGCAGGCCCTGCAATAGAAATTTTAAGTATGGAAGAACGGATGACTATATGCAATATGGCTATAGAAGGTGGGGCACGTTGCGGATATATCAATCCAGATGAAATAACATTTGAATATTTAGCAGGCAAAAAAAATGTTCCAACTGGAGAAGCTTGGGATAGAGCTGTGAAATGGTGGAAAAGACTCTCTAGTGATAAAAAAGCTCAATTTGATGATGAAGTGATATTTAATGCTTCCGAAATCGCTCCCACAGTTACTTGGGGAATAACTCCTGGCCAAGGGATTGCTATAGATGAATGCATCCCCAAGACAGAAGCATTGAAAGGGAGTGAGCTTTCAATAGCTAAAGAGGCATATTCATATATGGATCTAAAACCAGGTTCGCCTATTGAAGGCGTCCCTATAAATGTATGTTTTATTGGCAGTTGTACTAATGGGAGGCTAAGTGACCTTAAAGCAGCAGCCAAAATTGCCAAGGGTCGTCATGTGGCTAGAGGTATAAAAGCTTTTGTAGTTCCTGGGTCTGAGCAAGTTGCAAAAGAAGCAAAAAAAGAAGGTTTAAATGATCTTTTTATAAGCGCTGGATTTGAATGGAGAGAACCAGGTTGTTCGATGTGTCTTGCGATGAACCCTGATAAGTTAGAAGGTAATCAAATCAGTGCGAGTTCAAGTAATAGGAACTTTAAAGGCAGACAAGGCTCTTCAAATGGAAGAACTTTACTAATGAGCCCAGCAATGGTTGCGGCGGCGGCAATTAAAGGCCAAGTAACTGATGTAAGAAATATGCTTTAACAAACAAATAGATTTTAACCTAACTATCTAATTGAGATTCTATGAAATCAATTTTCCCTAAAGGTGTTATCGATAAAATCACTGGGAAATGCCTTGTTTTATCGGGTAATGATATTGATACAGATCGAATCATTCCAGCAAGATTTCTAAAATGTGTCAGTTTTAATCAATTAGGAGATAAAGTTTTTGCAGATGATCGAATAAGCCTAAAAGGAACCCACCCATTTGATTTAAAAGTGAATAAGGGATCCAAAATCTTAATAGTAGATGAAAACTTTGGTTGTGGTTCAAGCCGTGAGCATGCTCCACAGGCACTTATGAGATGGGGTATTCGTGCAATTATCGGCAATAGTTTTGCTGAGATTTTTTACGGTAATTGTCTAGCACTTGGAATCCCTTGTGCGACTATTTCAAAAAACGAGATAAATAACTTAAAAGAATTAATAAAACAAGACCAAGAAAACATTTGGGAGTTTAATTTAAAACAACAATTACTTAATCATAAAGATAATAGAATCAGCTTCAAAATTGAGAGTGGACCTTTAAATATGCTAAGAACTGGAAAATGGGATGCAACCTCGCAGCTAATGGGAAATAAGGAAGAATTAAATAAAACAATTTTGAATTTACCTTATCTCAATAAATTTAATTAAGAGATCTTATTGGAATTTATAAAAATGAATTACCTGTGCCATTAAAATTAAATCCATTAATATTAATCATTACCCCACCAGCCTTATCATGAGGCTGATAAAATATACCTAAATCATAAGCCCTTCTCTGAGTAATTAATGCTATTTTAGAATTCAACAAATTGCCATGATTATTTGAATCTTTATCTATATTAAATTCAAGCATGGTACTTAAAATGAGTGGACCATATATTTGTTGATCAAACTCAATACCAATTGTTTTCAAGTCTATGTCATTATCAAATTTAAATGGACTTGCACCATCTTTCAACTTAATTCCTGGTTTTAAAGAGATTCTCGTATAATCGAGAAAAGGTCTATTAAAATCTCCAATAATCATTTCCGGACCAGCGGAAATTTTCAATAAAGCTTGTTGATCACCATTCTCGTAATGAAAATTTGATAGAGTTAAATTAGTATTTAATGATATCTCTGATGTAATCAATACTGGAGAGTAGCGATATAATATCTCCTCTGGCAACTCTAGTTTAGCTCTTTTCCAAATAGGTATCTTGCTATCTAAAGAACCATAAATGCTTGATTTCCACAAAGAGATAATGCGCTTCTCGGTAAAAGCTTCAGCCTGATAATTCCCCATGCCCATAGAAAAAGAAGACTCATTTTCAATTCTCCCTGATCTCCAATTAAATTGTTTTTGCATAAAGCCACCGTAGGCAGAGTGAATATCTGTTTCACCCAATGAACCATTCCATGCTTTATATCGATATGACCCAAAAAAAGATAACTTAAGGTCATTAATGGAGTAGAAGTTCAAATCCCTGCTAAAATTACCCCAATATCTAGAACCATTTGCAAATCTTCTCCCATTAAATGTAGTTATATCACCAGTAAAATCTATATCCCAACCATATTTAGTTCCTTTCAAGCCTGTTTTAAGACCAAACAAGTCAGAGGTCATTACTGTACTATTTACTTTGTCACTTGCTGGTGAAGATCCATTTTTTATATAGCTATTTGTTTTACCAGAAATAGCTCTCTGAATTTGAAATTGAGGTTGAAGACTAATTTCAAGATCATCTACTACTTCAATCGGATTAAATCTACGCCCAATAAATAAACCATCACGATCTTTAAAATCAACTCCAAATTCCCATCTAACAACTTCATTTTCACCAAATTTCCTTTCTCCTAAAGGTATAGAAATTCTTTCTTCTAGAATTAACTTACTCTCCTTAGATGAAATCACAATAGAGTTATCTTCATTTTCTATTGCAAGAACATTAATAGCCTCAATTCTTAACTGACTAGGATTAAAAGGGTCATTAGTAAATGTAACTCTATCAGCTTCCCATCTGTCAGATCTAATTTTGATATAAGGAGCATGAAACCTCCAACGTTTTATAGAACCATTAGTTAAATTAACCTTAGTAATTGAATTCACAGATGACGCCATACTTCCACCCTGCAATTGAAAACCATCTTTTAATTGAATGTTATTTATAGGCAATTCTTTTAGAAGTCTTTCTGGGTTAATTGGCTCTTTATCAAGAGAAATTAGATTCAAATCATCAGCCATATTTGATATATCGATAACTCCATATATGTTTTGGATTTCACCATCTTTTGCAATGAGATTATATCTTAATAAATCCGCCCTAAAATATTGTGATCCACTTTGAAAAACTACATCGCCTATAGCTTGAATACTATTTTTAATTCTATTAAATTCAATACGCTCTGCCTTTAAAACTGCTCTATTTAAACTTACTACTACATTCCCTTCCGCAACAAATAGTTCTTCACTAAGGTCATATTGTCGATCAGCAGTTATCTTTATCTGCAAAATAGATTCTTCTTGCGAATTACCAATAGATTGATTGTTAATATAGTTTTTAGATGAAATATATGAGCTTTTTATAACGTCTGAGTTCTTATTGTAGAGCCTATTATTATGTCTAAATCTCAACCTTTTCCCATTTAATATGTTAAATGGGACATAAGTGCTATAGGCCTCAATTGGCGAAACAAGAATTCCTCCAGAGGCAAGAAAAATTATTAAGTACTTCCAAAGTTGTCTAGCCGCCAAAATTTCCCTGTCTTGCCGACAACATAGATATTTACATGTTCACGAGAAATAAAGGACTGAACCAGTCCAGTATTTCTCGTGTCATGAAGGGAATAGAGGCAGGAAGCTTAGTCTTGTGGACTTTCTAGATCCTTTCTTGCAGGTGATCTTGATGGGTCACTTGCCAAGAAACCAAAAAGAAAGATTCCAACAAAAAAGAAAACTACCGTATATACGGAAATCTTGAGGGCGAGCATGAATACTTACAACTTCTATAAAAGCAAACATATCCTATGTGACCCTTTATTGATAAAAGAGTAAAAAAGGTGTTACAGAAGCACTAATTGGTATGGATTGAAATGTTTCTGAGTCTTAAACCAAGAAATTTCGGCAAATGTCCTACCTTCACAAGCCTCTTAGAGATTGCCTTAACTCAAAAAATAAGAAATAAAAATAATATTGCATGAAAAATTCCTAAATTTAGAAGCACCTTGTGGAGAAGGTCTCATACAATGTCAAAATTCAAACATTAATAGAGGTCCAAGTTTCGACATGGGACAAAAAACAGCTCTAGGAAGTCTACTCAAATCCATTGGCAACTCAGGACAAGGAAAAGTTGTTCCTGGTTGGGGAGCAGTACCTGTGATGGCATTAATTGGATCACTCCTGCTTGTTTTCTTAGTAATAATGCTCCAGATCTACAACCAATCTCTCCTTTTACAAGGTTTTAGTGTTAACTGGAACGGTGTTGGCTAAATATTTAGATAGCTAATAAAAATTTCTGGTTGATTTGTGTGCGATGAATATCTTCGGCATTAATTTGTCCTAGGTAGTTTTTGTCGTCAGTTCAGTCAATTGGATATTCATGATTAATGAATGGGTGAGCTTCTTTACCTAAGCCAGGGAGCCTTCTAAGGTCCTTCAAGGAGCTATAAGGGGTAAGGAATGTATCTAAAAACTATGGATCAACGAAGCTCGGAAAAATTTACCAAATTTATATGATTCGGCAAATTCAAAATAAATAATCGTTTTATGGATTAAATGAACTACTTCGACTTACGGCTCATGGTAGGTCTAGGTAACCCTGGTGCTAAGTACGAACACACCCGGCATAACATAGGCTTTATGGCTTTAGACAAAATAGCCGACCACCAATTAATTAAATTTCGTCTCTCCAAAAAACTTTTTGGAGAGATCGCTGAACATAATCCAGGAAATAAATCCCAAAAACTTCTTAAGCCAACTACCTATATGAACGAGAGTGGTTTATCGGTAAGAAAAACAATGGATTGGTTTGGAATAAATCAAGACCAAATTCTAGTTATTGTTGATGATATAGATCTTCCGCTAGGAAAATTGCGCCTCCGTCAGAAAGGCAGCTCAGGTGGACATAATGGACTTAAAAGTATTATTAAACATATTGGGAGTCAAGAATTCTGGAGATTAAGAGTTGGCATTGGTTCTCCATCTAATATTCCAGAACTAAGAAAAAAAAGGACCCATACTCATGTACTTGGATCATTCCACAAAAATGAAGAATCCCTAATAAGTGAAGTTCTTAATGAAATTATTGTAAGTCTTAACTTACTAGAAAAAGTGGGAATAGAACGGGCTAGTAATTACATTAATGGATATAGGCATGAATCCCTAGAAAAATAAATCTGATAATGAATAAGCCCAAAACCATTGCATATCTAAGCATATGTGAACAAAGTTTCTCCAAGAAGTCTATAAAGGGTACTATCTCTGCTAGTAACTTTAAATGGAACTTCACTTGGATATTTGACAGAGGGGAGTTATTAATTGAACCACCTCTTGGCAGGGCACTAATCAAAGATTCATTAGAGCGCTTTCTAATAAAAGCTGATTATAAACTTGAAACTGGAGGAGATTATAATTTCACAATTAGAGCTAAATTTTAAAATTTTTATTGTTAGGCCAAGTAAATTTCATATCTAAAAAATCCTCTATAAGTATTAAAGCAGAAACGGCATCTAAATTCTCATTAGGTATAATTAATCCGCTAGGTATTAAGTTTAAAAGCTTATTTTTAGGCCATAATTCCCAGTATCTATACCTAGCACGTAAAGTTGTATTCTTTTCTTCAAATAATTTTGTTTCAATTAAACACTTGTTTTTAATCTCCGATTCCCAAAAATCACTAGTTGTCCCATTCCCAAGCAATACAAACTCTATAGAAAAGTTATTTTTAAATTCGATTATTGTACTTATAAGAGCACTTGCATGAACAACTCGTCCCTCCAAAACAACTCCAGACTCTTTGTCTACTAATACAATTCCACATTTCTCCTTTCCAGGATCAACTGAAATTAAATTAATCATAACTCATCTTCATAGTAATCAATGTAGGGTATCTCCTTAATCTTTAATACAACATAAACCTTGTCAGCAGTATAACTAGTTTCACTTGATATTGCTTCTAATTTAATTATCAAATTATCATTATTATCTAATCCCTTTGCAATTTTATTAATATCATTTGCATTAATTTGTAATTCTGATATCAAAGAGCCTCTTCTTTTAACCTCTGCAAGAGTTGAAGATAAAAGGATTTTTATCTTTTTACTAATTGAAGAATTAGTAAGATCATCTTCTTTCAGATCTATACTTGCTATGACCTCACCTTTTTTAACTATATTTCTATTTGAAATTACATCTGGGAATGCATATACATAATTCTCTCCTCGTAAAACATTTCCTGCAGAACGAATATTAACGACCCAACTCCCTCCCTTATTAATTACCCCCTCTAATCTTTCTATATGATCTTTTCTAACAAGAAGTATTCTTCTATTTGGAGGTTCTCCAGGTCTGATCCTAAGAAAAGCATATAAATTTGCTCTTTGCAAAATAGTCTCAATTTCTTGCCTCATCTGAGCTTCATTTTCCAAAGTAAAGGTTGAAGTTGCTAAAGATTGACCACTTGTAATAACAACATCTCCTCTTCTTAAAGCCAGTAAATTATTCTCTAAATTTTTAAGTTCTTTTTCATCAATCCCTATTTTTTCCTCAAGAACTATTTTTTCGTCCTGAAGAGATATAAGTTCAGATCTACTCTGTTGTAATTTCTTCTGCAGATCATCCAACTCAAACAAACCAACTCGAAGCTGCCTGCTAACAAGCAGCATAAGTCCTAAAGAAATAGCACTTATAAGACTTCCAGTTAATACAGTTATAAAGACAGCAGTACTTCGAGGTCTTAATTTAAAAACACTTAATCTAGCTTTACCTACTCTGCTGCCTAGCCGATCTCCAACAGTCGACAAAAGTCCCCCAAGAATCAGCAAAGAAACAATTAGCAACCAACCTGTCACAGGAAAAAGCCTTTGAAGTAATGGATTTAAACAAAATCAATACTATCTTGGAGCAAAATTCTTCAGTTGAAACGTTTTGCCAGGGCAATAGGATCAAATATGGTTATTTTTTTACGCTCAATTTGCAGTAATCCTATACTTTTCAAATCCCCTAATAAACGTGTAATAGTTACTCTTGTTGACCCTATGGCTTCAGCAATAGCTTGATGAGAAAGTCGTAGATCAATCGTGATTCCTTTCTCTTCTGGTACGCCAAAATCTCTGCAAAGGACAAGCAGGAAACTTACTAAACGCGATGACATATCTCTATGAGTCAGAGTTTCAATCATCGTCTCAGTTTGCAAAATCCTAGTTGACAAACCTTGAAGCAGTAATAATCCCACGCCTGTATCTTCTTCAATTGCTTTTCTAACAGAAGCAGCAGGTGCAGTCATCATTTCAACTCTCGTAAAGGCTACGGCGTGATAGAACCGATCTGATCTATGCCCAGTAAGCAGTGAAAGTACCCCGAAAAGACTATTTTCTCTTAATAAAGCTACTGTAATCTCTTCTCCTGACTCATACACTCTTGAAAGTCGAACAGCACCTCTCCTTATTAAATAAACTCTTTCGGCAGGGTCTCCAGGAAAAAAAATGGTTTTAGATCTATCAACTACTTCAGTATTTGCTCCATCAAGAGATTTAATTACATCCATTAATGTTGATTGACGATCAAGCTCTGTTGATGTCGAAGGCTTATTGCCAGCAAATTGGGAGGCTTTTGTGCTGGAGTACCTAGTGAAGCCCCTACTGGAATCGGCCACGTTTTCAAATTGGATGTCCGAACATTAATTTGGCAGTATGAAAGCAAATGTAGCCATGGTGACTTTTTTAAACCTTGATACCTTATTAATCAGACATGCAGACAATTTAATATTTGCACAAAAATACCTGTGAATTAAGAAAGCTCGACAAATCAGAAAATTAAAATAATCATAACAACACTATGGATAGTGTTAAATTTATTGTGAAGTGGTTAAGCGACGCTAGATTGAAACTATATATGAACTTGATTCCTTAAAGATTTGATGACTGTAAGTATTAAGTCAATTGAAGAGCCGTTTTTTAGAGATCGTGAGAATTTACGAGTTGTAGAACCTATACCCCAGCATCCTCTCCATATAGTTTCAACTCAAGGACAAATTCAAATACATACAGGACAGGCTAGAGGTAGTTTTTCAGGAGTCCTTAGTGAAGCAATAAGATCTGCAGGTCTAGGTAGTCGGGTTTTAGTGGCTCAGTTATTACGAGGTGGAGTTAATCAAGGACCTACTAAAGGAATTAGTCTTTGTGGCCGACTGAATTGGTTAAGACCTGATTTTTCCTGTTGCATAACTGAAAGTATGCTGAACACAGAAAATTCAAAGGACTATTTTCTTCAAAAAATTCAAGCCATTTGGGATGTATGCAAACAACAACTTTCATTAGGGCTGATTGAAAAATTAGTTATTGATGAAATTGGCCTTGCAATCAGATTTGGATACATCGAAGAAAGTGACTTAATTGCAACGCTTCAAAACAAACCCTGCGCAACCGATATCATCCTTACAGGGCCTTCTATTCCTAATGGAATTCTTGAGATGGCCGATCAAGTAACCGAATTACGCTGAGATAACAAATGCTAAAAAATGATCGTTGGATTGCAGAACAAGCTGAAGCTGGAATGCTAGTTCCATTCCAGGAAAAGCTTGTTCGTCACCTTGACCCAGAAACAAAAGAGTCTGCTGTATTGAGTTTTGGATGTTCTTCATATGGATATGATTTAAGACTTTCATCAAAAGAATTTCTGATTTTTCGTCATATCCCTGGGACTGTGATGAATCCCAAAAAATTCAATCCAGATAATCTGGAAAGAACTCCCTTGAATGAAGATCAAGATGGAAAATATTTTATTTTACCTGCACATTCCTATGGACTAGGAGTCGCACTAGAAAGGATGAAAGTCCCTGAAAATATTACGGTTATATGTCTGGGTAAAAGTACTTATGCTCGTTTAGGGATTATCGTTAATACAACTCCAGCAGAAGCGAGCTGGGAAGGTCACTTAACACTTGAGTTTAGTAATAGTTCAGGAGCAGATTGTAGAATCTATGCAAATGAAGGAATATGCCAGTTATTATTCTTCGAAGGAGATCCTTGTGAAACAACATATCGGGATAGGAAAGGTAAATATCAATACCAAGAAGAGAAAGTAACTTTGGCAAAGATTTAATCATGAGCATTGTCAAGTTAATAACAATAACTCCAGAGGCCGAAAAAAATATGGCCTATATTGCAAGAGTAAGTAATCCGAAAAATCAAGATAATACTAACTATTCAAAATTACTTCAATACTGTATTAAGAATGAACATTGGAGTGTATTTGAACAAGCTTATATGACACTACAAATCGAAACTAATAGAGGAATAGCAGCACAAATACTACGGCATAGGTCATTTACGTTCCAAGAATTCTCGCAACGTTATTCAGATAGTACTCAACTAGGAGACATTCCTGTCCCTGATTTAAGGAGACAAGATGATAAGAATAGGCAAAACTCTACATCTGATTTTCCTGAAAATCTCAAAATAAAGTTTCAAGAGAAAATTAAAAAACAGTTTGAAGATAGTAAGAAATTATACGAAGAAATGCTAGAGAATGGAGTCGCCAAAGAATGTGCAAGATTTATCCTTCCAATTGCAACTCCCACAAGAATTTACATGTCAGGATCTTGTAGATCTTGGATTCATTATATATCACTCAGGACTGGACATGGTACGCAAAAAGAACATATGGATATAGCAAAAGAATGCAAAAGTATATTTGTTAAAAACTTTCCTAGAGTTTCTGAAGCTCTAGAATGGTGATTAATCAACTATGGCTCATTGGTCGAATTCCATTATTATTTAAATTACTTTTATAATCCCTTACATCAGATTTCCTAGATATCGATGAGTTAATTTTATCTAGTGACTTATCAGCTATTAGAGAGTCCAATATAAATTCCAGTTCTTTTGCTTCCTTAAAACCAACTGTCATTCCTTTATGATCTCCTGAGGAATTAAAAAAATCAAACTGTGGAATTCCATTCACTTGATATTTATCAACAAAACCTTCCCAAAGAGGGTTCTCAATATTTAGCATTACAATATCAACATTACTTTGATACTTATCTTCAAGTTGGCTAAGTGTTGGAGCCATTGCTTTACAAACCTCACACCAGTCTGCATAAAACTCTAAAACTGTTGGCCTACCATTTAATAATGCCTTATTAGGCTCAAGAGATCGTCTAGCCAATTGTTCGAGTTGAAACTCTTTGCTAAAACCACCTCTGTAAAGAAATACAGTTGTCATTAATATTAAAACAGCAAAAAGCAAAAAGACTTTCTGATAAAAGCTTAATAATGAGTTACTCTTTATCTCAGGCATAAAAGCAAATCATTATACATCTTTATTAAGTATATCTATCAACAATCATTTTGTATATTATTAAATTCTTGGAATCTACTCTCTAAGAAAGAGATATCAGGAATATTATTGGAATTTCTATAAAATAAGATTCTATAAACCTTCAATTCTTTTTGAATTGCATAGCTTTCTCTTTCTGTAGTTACTTTATATGGGTTACGATCTAGAAACCTGATTTTCTCAGGGTGCTTCCTTACAAAACATCCACTTATCTCTATCAGTTTTTCCATTGATTGAATTATATTAAATACGTCACTCTGTATAAACAACTCTGAGCCTATATTTAAAGATCGAGCAATTGATATTAATAGTGAAGACTGAAGTACTCTTCTTTTATAATGTCTTCTTTTAAACCAAGGGTCTGGAAATTGAATGGAGACTCTTTGTAATCTTCCATCAGGAAGTTTTCCTAAAAAACTTTCTAAGCTAACATTTGCATTACAATATAAAAATGATAAATTATCAAGGCCAGCTATATCTTTTTCTCTTTGTGCAGTTATTACAAGAGGAGTCCTAATCTCAACTCCTAGATAATTCCATTTACTTTCGGAAGTTGCCAACTCTATTAAAAACTTTCCTTTTGCAGATCCAATATCTAGATGCAATGGCAATTGATCATTTCCAAATAATTCAGTTAACCGGGGAAGCTCAATTGGCGTTTGGAAAAAACTACTAAGAGGATTTACGTGTTGTCTCATTATTGAATCGCGTCTTTGGATTATGACTGCAGAAAAAGCTAATCAACAGATATTAAAACTGCACAGTGATGAATGATAATGAAATCTTCTGAAGAATTTCTGTGACAGAGCTCCAATACAGCACTCTTGTTTGGCTTACATATCGTCTTGCCGCTACCTTCTCTATTGGGCTTCCGCTAATCATTCTGCTTTGGGCCGCAATGAGAAAGCAAGCTTTGATTACCAGGCTTCTATCAATCTATTGGAAAGTTTCCAGCCTAATGCTGATTAGCATTCTGTTATTAACTGGCAAACAACAGATCGGTTATTTAATCTCTTTTCTCGCTCCAATTTTAATTGTCCTATCCTTATGGTTCTGGGTAGATATCAATGAAGAGCTAGATGATCTTCCCTCACAAAGTGCATTACCTCTAACAGTAAGAATATGGAGATGGTGCATGACGTTTTTAAATATTTTTTATGGATTCATGAGCTTCCTTAGTCTCTCTTGCATGAACTCAACCAATAGTCTGATTTGCAGTCCCTGGCTAGAAGCACCCCAATCTCTTCACGGAGTTGTTCAAATGATTTTTAATTTTCTTTTTGGCGCAGATTGGACAGTCTCATTAGCAGGGTTTGTTGGCTATATGACTTTGATTGCTTATCTAGTTGGGTTAATACAATGGTTCCTAATACGTTTACCAAAGCAGGGAAGAATAGCAGGAGAATTTTAAAATGCTTAGATTTATACGAAAAGACAATCTTCTGAAAAGCCTAGAAAAGATTAGTGAAGATAAGATAAATAGAGTACTTATTCTAAAAGGTTTTATTAAGAATGAAATTGGTTCGGAAGAATCTCTTGAGATATTGATATTTAAAGGTTTTAGTAGTTCTATAACACATACAACAAACTCCAATCTTAATAATTCAATATTACCTAAAAATGCAACTTTATGTTCGGCAGAATTATTTCTAGGACCTATCGATCCAAAGAATCAAAAACTAATTAGAGGTCCAGAGAAACCAAATGTATTTTTGAATCCCAATTCTTGGGATTAACTAAATTAAATCTAGTAAATATTACAATCTTTCAATTATATTGATGCATCTATCGCAGAGTGATTCATATCCATTATGAGATGAAATATGAGTTTCATAATGCCAGCATCTATTGCATTTTAATCCCCTAGATTTTGCTATCTCAATAGTTCCAATATCACAATCTTGAGTAGTCAGTATTTCAGCCCATGGATCTCCACCTATCTGCAATTGAGAAACTAACAACCAATCTCGCAAATTATCAACGGAAGAATCGCCTTTAGTCTCTAGCCACTGAATAGATTCGTTAAGATAGTCTTCATTAATATCAATTCTTACAGCAGCTTCAAGAGAAGATCCAATTTGATTGGTTGCTCTGCACTCTTCTAAAGATTTATTCACTAAGCTTCTTAAATCTCGTAAGTAATTAACAGGATTATTCAATGAATCATCTATCCATTCAGACGGAACTTCAGGCCATCCTCTTTGAAAAACAGATTCTTCTTTTAATTTATAAGGTATATTCTGCCATATATCCTCAGACATATGTGATAAGACAGGCGATATTAAACCTGCAAGATTCTCTATGATTAAAGCAAGAACAGTCTGGCAAGATCTTCTCCTAAAATCTGTTGGCGCACTAACATATAATCGGTCCTTAGCAATATCCAAGTAAAAACTAGATAAATCAACTACACAATAACTTTGAATAATCTGAAAAAATTTAGAGAACTCATAAGCATTAAAAGCAGACGTAATATTATTCATTACTTCGGATGATCTATTAAGCATCCATTTATCAAGAAGGGGTAATTCATCTATAAGTACAGCATCCTTATTTGGATCAAAGTCATGCAAATTACCTAGTAAGTATCGTGATGTATTTCTAACTTTTCTATATACATCAGCGAGTTGTTTTAAAATATTTTCACCTATAGGAACATCTACTGAATAATCTACTGAACTTACCCATAATCTTAAGACATCTGCTCCATAAGCAGGTTGATTCTTTTTATTTTTACCCCCTTCAATAATTAGAGAAGGATCAATAATATTACCTAGAGATTTACTCATTTTACGTCCCTTCTCATCCAAAGCAAAACCATGAGTTAAAACTGTCTTATATGGTGAATGATTATTTACCGCTACAGAAGTAAGTAGAGAGGATTGAAACCATCCTCTATGTTGATCAGATCCCTCTAAATAAAGATCAGCAGGATATTTTAATTCTTCTCTTTGAGCAATAACAGCCTTCCAGCTTGAACCAGAATCAAACCAAACATCCATAGTATCTGTACCCTTTTTCCAACGATTAGCTTCGGAAGCATAAGAAGGTGGAAGCAATTCAACTTCATCTTTTTCCCACCAAATATCAGCTCCATATTTAGAAAATAATAATTTAATATGACTCAATGTTTCCTCATTAAGTAGAATTTCTTGACCATCTTTTTCATAAAAAACTGGTATCGGAACACCCCATGTTCTTTGCCTAGAAATACACCAATCCCCTCTATCTTTAACCATTGCATTAATCCTATTTCTTCCTGAATTAGGTAACCATTCGACTGATTGAATTGATTCAAGAGCATTGCTTCGAAAACCCTCAACAGATGCAAACCATTGCTCAGTCGCCCTGAATATTGTTGGTTTCTTTGTTCTCCAATCATAGGGATATTTATGCAAATAAGGTACTTCTTTCAATAAGGAATTGGAGTCTTCAAGAGATTTAATAATTACTTTATTGGCATCCTTTAAAACATTTAATCCCTCAAATTGACCAGCTTCAGAAGTAAATATGCCTCTTTCATCAACTGGGCAAATTATAGGTAATTTATATTTTATACCAGTTTTAAAATCATCAATACCATGACCTGGTGCAGTATGAACAAGACCTGTTCCAGATTCAGTAGTAATGTAATCTCCACCAATTACCACCTCACCTCTTCGATCAATTATTGGATTCCTATATACAATTCCTTCCAGGAAAGATCCCTTTACTTTTGCCTTTGGAACTAGATTTTTGCCAATAGTTTGAATAAAAGTTAACAATAGATCTTCCGCTACAACTATTAACTCACCTTTATCATCAGAGGCAAAAATATAATCAAGATTGGAGTTAATTGATATTGCTACATTCGCAGGTAAAGTCCATGGAGTAGTAGTCCAAATTGCAACCTTTAAAGTTTTACTTATCTCATCTTGATGATTTGGAAGCTCTATTCCATTTTCATGAAGAAGTTTCCTCAACTTACTTGGTACTTGAATAACAGAAAAAGATACATAAATACTTGGACTAATATGACCTTCTGGATATTCCAATTCTGCTTCTGCTAATGCAGTCCTTGAACTCGGGCTCCAATGCACTGGCTTTAGTCCTCTATAGATATAGCCTTTAAGGACCATCTCTCCAAATAATTCAATTTGAGCCGCCTCATAAGTTTTATCAAGAGTTAAATAAGGATTTTCCCAATCACCCCAAATCCCCCATCTCTTGAAGCCCTTCATTTGACTTTCTATTTGTTTCTGAGCATAAGAAGCAGCTTTCTTACGCAATTTCAAAGGAGTTAGTTCTTCGCGTTGTTTTGTATCAAGAGTCTGAAGCACTTTTAATTCAATGGGTAATCCATGACAATCCCAACCAGGCACGAAACGTACTTTTTGTCCTTGCATAATCTTGAATTTATTGATTATGTCCTTAAGAACTTTGTTTAGAGCATGCCCCATATGAAGGGATCCATTCGCATATGGAGGACCATCATGCAATGTAAAAAGAGGGCCTTCATTTTCTAAACCAAGCTTGAAATCTATGCCTTTCTCTTTCCAAAAAGCTTGTAATTCTAGCTCCCGCACGCTCGAGTTGGCACGCATGCTAAAACTCGTCTTTAATAGATTCAGAGTGTCTTTGTAAGAGGGACGCTGATTAAGGTCCTTATGTTTCTCCTGTTTCACAATGATGTCTCATTAAAATTGATTATGAGGCCTAGGAGGTACGATTTTCAAAATTCAAATAATTTGGTGAGATTTTAAAAGAACATTTCATAGAGGGTTATATAGTAATTTCAAATCAACTTGCCCACCTGGCGGAATTGGTAGACGCGCTGGTTTTAGGTACCAGTGACTTCGGTCGTGGGAGTTCAAGTCTCCCGGTGGGCACTGATTAATTAGATTGGGGTTGTGTTTGGCCTTCATGCTCCAATTTCTATCATTCAATGAACCAGACCTTAAGTCCTCCAAAACAATCTGAGATTTTAAATAAAAAATCACTAATTGATTGGCAAAAGGATATTCAGGAGTATCTAGACCCTCCAGACAAATTAAATATCACTGTCGGATTATTTATCGGAGGATATTTTTTAGCAACGCTTAGTATTTGGCAGTGGTATCAAGGTGAATGGCCCTTACCTGTATTGGTTGGGTTGGCTTTTTTAGCCCTTCATATGGAAGGGACAGTCATCCATGATGCTTGTCACAATGCTGCCCATCCAAATCGATGGATTAATCAAGCCATGGGACATGGGGCAGCAATATTACTTGGATTCAGCTTCCCAGTATTCACAAGAGTTCATTTAGAACATCATAAATATGTAAATGATCCAAAAAACGATCCTGATCATATTGTTAGTACTTTTGGTCCAGTATGGTTAATTGCTCCAAGGTTTTTTTATCACGAATACTTCTTTTTTGAAAGAAAGTTATGGAGAAAATATGAGCTTATGCAATGGGGTTTAGAAAGAGGTTTATTTATAACAATAGTACTAGCTGGAATAAAGTTTAATTTTATGAATGTTATTTATAATCTTTGGTTTGGCCCTGCATTAATGGTGGGAGTTACTTTAGGAATATTTTTCGATTATCTCCCTCATAGACCTTTCTTATCTAGAAATAGATGGAAAAACGCAAGAGTATATCCAAGTAGAGTTATGAACTGGCTGATAATGGGGCAAAACTATCATCTTGTTCATCATTTATGGCCATCTATTCCTTGGTTTGAATATAAGCCTGCTTATGAAGCAACTAAAGTACTTTTAGATCAAAAAGGTTCACCACAAAGAATGGGTATTTTTGAATCTAGTAAAGATTCATTTAATTTTTTATATGATATTTTTCTGGGAATAAGAAGTCATAAAAAGAACCGGAGTAAAATGAGAAATTTTGCTAAATTATTGCCAAAAAGGAATTGGAGAAAGAAATTTATATCTTTAATACATAGAACAGCGATTATTCCTAATCCAAAAGGTAAGTAATTAATCAGATAAAATTTTAGGTACTCTAAAAAAGTCACCTTCTCTAGAAGGTGCTAATTCAAGCAAGTCTTCTCTTGAACTGTTATTGAGTATTGAATCATCACGGAAGACATTGACAACTTCTACTGCTCTAGTGGTTGGAGGTATTTGATCAGTATTAACCTTTTCCAATTGATCGATATAGCCAAGGATTTTTTGCAGTTGCTCTGCATAAATAATTACTTCTTTTTCGTCTAACTCCAATCGAGCTAAGTTTGCGACTTTACAAACATCCTCTGATGTAATTTTAGTCATGATTCCTCCAGGAAAGTTAATAATTGCTTACTCAAGGACTTAGCTGCTATTTCAAGAAGAATTTTCCCATGCAATGGTTTAGCTAAATAAGGATCTGATCCCATTCGACCATCAGGATACCTAGCACGAAAATCCTGATGATTATTTATTGGGCCGACAGGAGCCGGCGCAGGAAGAGGAAGATGCTTATCAAGCAAACTGGGAAAAAGATGCAGAGTTAATGCTATTTCACTGGGAGTAGCATGCTGACCTTCTCGATCACCATATAATTTCCGAGCTTCTTGAAAAACTTCAGGTACCATAAACCAATTTGCCAACTTAAGTCTAAGATTCGAAGCCACTGGTAGATTTTGATTTATTGCATTGCTATAAATCTGATGAAAAGCTGCCTTAAGCGGAGCGATATTACCTCCGTGGCCATTAACAAAAAAAATTCTTTCAAACCCATTTTGAGCTAAAGATAACACTAAATCATTAATTACATTTATTAAAGTAGTTGGTTTCAGACTCATCGTTCCAGGAAATCCAAGATGATGTTCTGCCATCCCAAAAGCCTGGACTGGAGTAACAAATATTCCTGTTAAGCGACCAAGTTCTAACCCTACAGCTTCTGCCGTTAATGCATCTGTTCCTATAGCTCCTGTAGGTCCATGCTGTTCTGTAGAACCAATAGGTAAAATCACACCTTTGCATTGTTTCAAATAACTTTCTACTTCTGGCCAGCTTCTTAGATCAAGACGAATAGGTAGAGAACTTTCTAGAGGTTCTGAGATGATTTTGGTTCTTTTTTCTAACATAGTTCAACAGAAAATAAACTTGAAATGTTTTCTTATGAATAACTTATAGCTATTGTTGAAAATATTATGAATCAAAATAATTAATCAATCTCCTCAAGATTTTCTAAAAGAAACATTGCCTTTGCAGAAAAAATTCTTTTTTCGCCCTGCAGAATTAGTAGCGCCCGATTTAATAGGTTGCTTCCTGATAAGAAGTGAGGGGAAAGAAAAGCTTATAGGAGGAATAATCGTAGAAACTGAAGCTTACTCTCAGGTAGAACCTGCATGTCATGGATTTCGAAAAAGAACAAAGAAAAATGAAACTCTTTTTGGTCCACCTGGACATTTCTACGTATATCTCACATATGGTTCTTATTACTGTGTAAATGTTGTTACTGACAAAACAAACTGGGCAAGTGGAGTGCTTTTAAGAGCAATTGCAATCCCTGGAGAAAACGAACGAATAGCTTCTGGGCCAGGCCTACTTTCAAGAAAATTTGGGATTAATAAAAGGCATGACAATTTGCCTATCTCTAGAGAGAATGGTTTATGGCTAGCGAAACCTTCAGCATCTGAAAGTATGAAAAAAATTGTGAGAACCACAAGAATTGGAATTAAAGAAGCAAAATATTTGTCCTGGCGCTGGTATCTTCAGTCAAGTCGAAGTGTAAGTAAACGAGCAAAAGGAGATAGAACTCCATTTAAAAAAAATTCATTAAGTCCACTTACTAATTAATTTGAATGACCAATTGGAAGCATAAACATATTATAGACCTTGCTAAATTCTCCAGAGAAGATTACTTAGCCGTTTTTGAACTTGCTAATCGATTCAAAGTTTTACCAATTACCGGAACAAGAAAAATTCCTGCTCTTCAAGGACGTTTAATAACAACTTTATTTTTCGAAGCTAGTACTAGAACTAGAAGCAGCTTTGAGCTTGCTGCGAAAAGATTATCAGCAGATGTTCAAAGTTTTTCAGCTAACTCAAGTTCTCTACAAAAAGGAGAAACACCACTTGATACTGCTCTTACTTATATCTCAATGGGTGCAGATGTATTAATTATTCGCCATAGCTCTACTAATTTATCAGAAGAAATAGCACATTATTTAGATGAAAAAAATATCAACACATCAATATTAAATGCGGGAGATGGTGTGCATAGTCACCCAAGTCAAGGACTGCTAGACATATTTACACTAGCAAATTTCTTTCAGCCAAATAATCCTGTACCAGATATACTTTCAGGAAAAAATATAACAATAGTCGGAGATATTCTACATTCTAGAGTTGCACGTTCAAATCTATGGGCCCTTACAGCTTGTGGTGCTAATGTCATTCTTTGTGGTCCCAAAAGCCTTTTACCAGAAGAGTTTTCAAATTTCATTAAAGAGCCACCACCAGGACAAAAAATTGATCCAATAAAAAATCGGGGGAAGGTAATTATCATGAGATCACTTAAAGATGCGCTAAAGGGTTCTGACGCAGTAATGACATTAAGATTACAAAAAGAAAGAATGCAAGGTAACTTAATCACAGATTTCTATAGATATAATCGTGA
Organism: uncultured Prochlorococcus sp.; assembly: GCA_902587615.1. Lineage (GTDB taxonomy): Bacteria > Cyanobacteriota > Cyanobacteriia > PCC-6307 > Cyanobiaceae > AG-402-N21. The sequence continues at coordinate 27,668 of CACILY010000003.1, read as the reverse complement.
CTATGGGATTACTCATGAGAACCTAAAAGTCTGCGAGAAAAAGATCCCAATTCTTCACCCAGGGCCTGTGAATAGAGGCATTGAAATTAGCAGCGATCTATTAGAGGATAATTCAAGAAGTTTAATAGATAAGCAAGTACGAAATGGCATTCCTATTAGAATGGCTCTTCTATATTTACTAACCACTTCAAAAAAGCATTCTAATTAAAACAATAAATTAATCGCTATAAACTATAATAGTTTAAATCCTTCCATAAATAATCCATACAACAATCCCATACGTGCCATATCAATAACATTTATTGCAATGTAAGATTTATTAGAAAGTTGAGAAATTTTTCTTATTCTAACCATCAATTCTAAAAGCAAAACAGTATACATAGCTCCTACTGGATCCATTAAAGACATAGCACCATTAATCATTCCCAAAGAACTTCCTAAAAAGAAACCGCCTAGAAAAATAATCAAATATAAAGACAACCTTCTCCAAGGATTTACCGCCCAATCCTCTAAGCGTTTTAATAAATCTCCAAAATTTTTATATAAGTTTGTAGATTGAAACTTCTTTGACATAAGATTATTATTATAAGTAAAGGATTAATAATTACTCATAAAGAACAATGGTTAAATTTGAGAATGTACTTCTTCAATAGCTCGATATAGAAAAACATAAGTATATCTATGCAAGGTTAAACTACTTATCTTCTATTTTTGACTTAGCCTTTGGCTTACCTTCCAATAATTCTAGTAAAGCTTCCATTTGTGCCATTACTCCACGAATTTCTCCAGCTTCAGGAACAATTCCCTCTTCTAGGACGCCTTGATTCATTTCGCGCAATTCCTGACGGATGTAACGCAGATGACTAACAACTTGCTCTCTTTTGGACTGAGACATTGATCTATCTTATCTTGTGAAATTCTTTTACCTAATTAGGTATGATTTTATTTTAGCGTTGAAGAGATAAAATAATACCTTAAAGCTTATAGCAACTTAAAAAGACTGATTTTTTAATTGGATTAATTTGAGAAATTTTCAATCTGTCAAAAATTACCCTTTCAAATCAGCCAAAACCTTGGCAGGTAGAAGAATTCTAATAGGTGTAACTGGAAGTATCGCTGCAGTTAAAACGCCCCTATTGGTAAGTGAATTAATAAAGTCTGGAGCAGATGTACGCTGCATAATTACTGAAAGTGCTTCTCAATTTGTTAGTCCTTTATCTCTGGCTACTCTAAGCAGAAATCGTTGTTACCAAGACAAGGATCAATGGGATCCAATAGAAACAAAACCTCTGCACATCGCCTTAGCAGAATGGGCTGAAATTATAGTCATTGCTCCTCTTAGCGCGTCTTCTTTAGCAAGATGGGTTAATGGCTTAGCAGAAGGACTTTTAACAAGTGTTTTATTAGCCTCAGAAATACCTGTAATCGCAGCTGCTGCTATGAACACAGCCATGTGGGAGAACATAGCTATAAAAAGAAACTGGGAATTACTGGAACATAATCTACGAGTTTTAAAACTACCTCCTACTCAAGGCTTACTCGCATGTGATCGAATAGGTGATGGGCGAATGATTAGTAATGATGTAATTCAATTAGCGATTGAAAGCTCATTAATAGTCAAAGATAAAAACAATTTCTTAAATTTTGATTGGAAAGGTCAAAGATTATTAGTCACTTCTGGCGCCACAAGAGAATCATTAGATCCCGCTAGAGAAATTACTAATAAAAGTAGCGGTCTAATGGGATTACTAATAGCTCAGGCAGCAAGATTTAGAGGAGCGGAAGTTGATTTAATTCAAGGATATCTTCAATTACCTTTTTCTCTACAAGAAGGAATAAATAATTATCCAGGCTTGACTGCAGATCAAATGAGATCACATATTGAGAATTTACAAAGCTCAGCGAATGCAATTGCAATGGCAGCAGCAGTAAGCGATGTAAAAAGAAAAGGAGTTCTACCAAATGAGAAAGTCGCTAAAAGCACTTTTATTGAAGCCATTGGCAGTGAGTTAGAGCTAGTACCTGATTTACTCAGCGAAATAACTTCTAAGCGAAAATCAAATCAAATAATTTTAGGGTTTTCTGCTCTCACAGGGGATGACAATGAAATTAAGACTGAAGGAGAGAAGAAGAGAGTATTAAAAGGTTGTGATCTTCTGATGGCTAACCCAATTGATAGACCTCACCAAGGCTTCCAAGCAAATTTCAATGGTGGTTTTTTATTAGGGCCAAATGGAATGGCTGTAAATATACCTGCATTATCAAAGCTTTCGTTAGCCCATAAATTACTGGATGAAATTATAAAGTTGAAATGTAAATTTCCTACAACTTAGTTAAAGTCGTTTTTTTTGCAAAAATCAAAAAAGTCTTACCCAAACTGGGTTTTGGAACATTTCGAGCAAATTTCATAACCTTCAATAAGCTACGGGTTGTTGAGAGCTGCAAAACGCTGCACTTATCGACCTTCTTCCCCTGTAAGCTCCATCTGATTAATTGGGCGGTTTATACCGCAGTCATTTGGCCTTTTCTGGCTCCCCTCCCATGCGATTTCGTCCTCTATTAGCCCTGGTACTGGCTTTCTGCCTAACCTTCTTAGCTGCTCCAAGTGATGTTTCAGCCGCCTTCGTTAAAGGTCCCGAAAGGGGTAACGCAAGATTTGGCGACATTGTAAATACTGGCCAAGCAGGTAGGTGCACAGTTCTTCCAGCCGAATCTAACGGATCCATTAACACAGATGGATCATTTACAAACCTTTGCCTTCAACCAACAGAGATATTTGTAAAGGTTTCCGAAAACAGACGTAAAAAAGCTGATTTCGTTCCTGCAAAAATCATCAGTCCTCGTTTCAATACAAGTATTGACGAGGTATATGGAGACCTATCTGGTGGCAAATTCACTGAAAAAGGTGGTATTGACTTTTCGTTGATTACAGTTCTTGCTCCTAACGGAGAAGAGTTTCCTTTAGCCTTCTCTGTTAAAGACATGGTTGCTGATGGAAGCAAGTCAATAAGTCCTGGTGCAGAATTCAAAGGATCAACCTTCACTCCTAGCTATAGGACTGGAGATTTTCTTGATCCAAAAAGTCGTGCAAAAGATACAGGTGTTGAATACGCCCAAGGTCTTGTAGCCCTAGGTGGCGACGATGAAGAACTCGCCAGAGAAAACGTTAAACAGGATCTCGCTGGTAAAGGAGAAATAACCTTATCCATTGAGAATGTTGACGCTGACACAAATGAATTTTCAGGTAGTTTTACAGCAATTCAACCTTCAGATAATGATTTGGGATCCAAAGATGCCACTGACGTTAAAATCACTGGTAATTTCTACGGTCGCAAAGCCTGAATACAAAAATAAAGAAATCTATCCTGCCTAAAATGGCAAACTAAATAAAAAGGGGAGGCTTATTAGTCCCCCCTTTTTTATGGCCTTAATTAAAGACTTTGAAAACTATAGGTACTTAATCTGGGAGAATTTCTTCGAATACTTTTTTTCAATGCTTACTAACCAATATTCAACGTCAACAGACTCGGGCTTAATTTCTGCCTGGGGAGGAGAACTTGTAAATCTTATGGTTCCAATCAATGAAAAAGAAAAAATCGAGTCAAGTACTACTAAATCCTTAGAGTGTTCTGACCGCAATGCATGTGATGTTGAATTACTTATCGTTGGAGGTTTTTCTCCTTATAGGGGCTTCATGATTCAGAGTGATTACAACTCTGTAGTAAAAAAACATCGAACTTCTTCTGGAAAGTTATTTGGCCTGCCGTTAATTATTGATACGGATAGAGAAGATTTAAATGAAGGAGATCGGCTACTTTTAACTTATAAAGGGCAAAACCTTGCCGTACTAGATATAGAGGAAAGGTGGGAACCAGATAAGGTAACTGAAGCAAAATTTTGTTATGGCACTACATCTTTAGAGCATCCTGCGGTCAAAATGATTGCCTTAGAAAGAAAAAAATATTATCTAGGTGGAAAAGTTCAAGGACTAGAACTGCCAAAAAGAGAGTTCACCTGCAAAACACCCAGAGAAGTCAGAGCAGAGCTACCTAAAGGACATGATGTAATTGCTTTCCAATGTCGAAATCCAATCCATAGAGCCCATTATGAACTTTTCACAAGAGCTCTGGCCGCTGAAAATGTCCAGGAAAACGCTGTCGCTCTAGTTCATCCAACGTGTGGACCCACTCAACAAGATGACATTCCTGGCTCTGTGCGCGTACAAACCTATGAACGCCTTGCTGCGGAAGTGAATAACAAAAATATTAGATGGTCATATTTACCCTACTCAATGCATATGGCAGGCCCTCGAGAGGCCCTGCAACACATGATCATTCGCCGAAACTATGGATGTACACATTTTATTATTGGAAGAGATATGGCAGGTTGCAAATCAAGCCTAACTGGAGAAGATTTTTATGAACCTTATGAAGCTCAAGATTTTGCAAAAGAATGTTCAGCCGAACTAAGTATGCAAACAGTGCCTTCTTTGAATTTGGTTTATACAGAAGAAAAAGGTTATGTAACTGCAGAAAAAGCTAAAGAACTGGGCCTAAAAATAAAAAAACTCAGCGGTACGCAATTCCGTGAAATGCTTCGCTCTGGTGAGGATATTCCTGAATGGTTTGCATTCAAAAGCGTTGTGGAAGTTCTAAGGTCCAACTATTAGGCCTAAAAACTACTAACATAGTTCTCCATAACAAGCACAAGAACCTTGAACAAACGTTGGCGAAACATTGGTCTTTACGTCCTGATGGTAATAGTGGTTATTATTGTAGGTAGTGCCTTCTTTGATAAACCTAATCAAACAAATCCTTCTAAGAGTTTGCGATACAGCGAATTTATAGAAGCAGTCCAAGAAAATCAAATAAGCAGAGTATTAATTTCCCCAGATAAAGGAACAGCTCAAATAGTAGAAAGCGATGGGAGTCGTGCCAGGGTCAACCTTGCTCCGGATAAAGACCTGCTAGAGCTTTTATCAGCTCACAATGTTGATATTGCAGTCCAACCAATTACCCAAGCAAACCCAATTCAACAGGCAGCAACAAGTCTTATCTTTCCATTACTACTCCTAGGCGGACTATTTCTACTTTTCCGAAGAGCACAATCAGGAGGGGGTGGAAACCCTGCAATGAGTTTTGGGAAAAGCAAAGCTCGATTACAAATGGAACCTTCAACTCAAGTTACTTTTGGCGATGTTGCAGGAATAGAAGGTGCAAAGCTTGAACTTGCAGAGGTAGTTGATTTCTTAAAAAATCCCGATCGCTTTACAGCTGTAGGAGCAAAAATTCCAAAAGGAGTCCTTCTTGTAGGACCTCCAGGAACAGGTAAGACACTTTTAGCAAAAGCAGTAGCTGGAGAAGCCGCTGTGCCTTTTTTCTCAATTTCAGGATCAGAGTTTGTAGAAATGTTTGTAGGAGTAGGTGCAAGTAGAGTTCGTGATCTTTTCGAACAAGCAAAAAAGAATGCTCCTTGCATAGTTTTTATTGATGAGATTGACGCGGTTGGTCGACAAAGAGGGGCTGGTCTTGGAGGAGGTAATGATGAAAGAGAGCAAACTCTTAATCAATTACTGACTGAAATGGATGGATTTGAAGGAAATACTGGAATAATTATTGTTGCAGCCACTAATAGACCAGATGTATTAGATGCAGCATTAATGAGGCCTGGTCGTTTTGACAGACAAGTAGTTGTAGATAGGCCTGATTATTCAGGAAGATTGCAAATCCTCAAAGTTCATGCTCGAGGAAAAACTCTGGCAAAAGATGTTGATCTTGACCAGGTTGCAAGAAGAAGTCCTGGCTTTACTGGAGCTGATCTAGCAAATTTACTGAATGAAGCAGCAATACTTGCTGCAAGAAGAGATCTTACTGAAGTAAGTAATGACGAAATAGGTGATGCTATCGAAAGAATTATGGCTGGGCCAGAGAAAAAAGATCGAGTAATGAGTGAAAAACGTAAACGCTTAGTTGCCTATCACGAAGCTGGTCATGCAGTTGTAGGAGCCCTTATGCCTGATTATGACCCAGTTCAAAAGATTTCAATAATTCCAAGAGGCCAAGCTGGAGGATTAACTTTCTTCACACCAAATGAGGAGAGAATGGAATCAGGTTTGTACTCAAGATCATATCTCCAAAATCAAATGGCAGTTGCTTTAGGAGGTCGAGTAGCTGAAGAAATAATCTTTGGAGAAGATGAAGTAACAACTGGTGCATCAAATGACCTCAAACAAGTTGCACAAGTAGCAAGACAAATGGTCACAAGGTTTGGCATGAGCGATAAGCTAGGACCTATTGCATTGGGTAGATCTCAAGGTGGAATGTTTCTAGGAAGAGATATTGCATCTGAAAGAGATTTCTCTGAAGACACTGCTGCAACAATTGATTCAGAGGTTTCAGAATTAGTGGAAGTTGCTTACAAACGAGCTACAAAAGTTCTTACTAATAATCGCTTAATTCTGGATAAATTAGCTGATTTATTAATAGAGAAAGAAACTGTTAATTCAGAAGAATTAGAAAAGCTATTGATTGATAATGAAGTTAAAGTTGCAGAATATGCACAATAAAAAATTTAAATTGCGATTATTGATTAAAAATTAATGAAAATATTTCTCGATTTTATCAGCTCTGATTATTACATTGACCACGTTGTCTTAAGAGATGATCGGCGAGAACAATTGCAACCATAGCTTCAACCATTGGAACAGCTCTTGGCAGAACACATGGGTCATGACGTCCTTTTGCTTTTAATGTGACTGCATTACCTTCTGAGTCAATTGTTTGCTGATCTTTTCGAATCGTTGCTGTTGGTTTAAATGCAACTCTTAGAGTGATTTGTTCTCCATTACTTATACCTCCTTGTATACCTCCAGAATTATTAGTAGAGGTTTTAAGTAGCGAACTATCATTCAATGATGGAACGAAAGAGTCATTATGCTCACTTCCTTTTAGCAAAGTTCCTTGAAACCCTGAACCAATCTCAAAACCTTTAGTTGCGGGTAAAGACATTAAAGCTTTAGCAAGATCTGCCTCTAATTTGTCAAAAACGGGCATACCTAATCCAACTGGAGGATTACGCACTACACATTCAATCACACCCCCACAAGAATCACCTTCTTTACTAATTGATTGAATTCGTTCAATCATTAACTTTGCCAAACCCTGATCAGGGCATCTAACAATATTTGATTCGATTTCTTCAGAGCTAACTTTATTATGATCTATCTCTCCTTCAATATCATGAATTCTTTTAACCCATGCAAGAATTTCGGTTTGATTTTCTTTAAATAGAAGCTGTTTTGCAATTGAGCCAGCCGCTACTCTGCCAATTGTTTCTCGTGCTGAAGCACGACCACCTCCGCTTGAAGCTTGAATGCCATATTTCAATTGATAAGTCGCATCTGCATGAGAAGGACGAAATATCTTTTTAATATCGGAATAATCATTAGGGCGCTGATCTTGGTTTCGTATAACTATCGCTATTGGAGTACCCAAAGTTTTACTGCCTTCAACTCCACTAAGAAGCTCTAACTGATCAGATTCTTTTCTAGGAGTAGTGATTTTACTTTGTCCTGGTTTTCTTCTATCAAGTTCAAATTGAATTTGATCCAAATTTATCTCCAATTTTGGAGGACATCCTTCTACGATCACTCCTACGGCTCCTCCATGAGATTCACCAAAGGTACTTATTCGAAAAAGGACGCCAAAACTACTTCCCATAATTCACTAATTTGCTCAGGAAAGTAAAACGATCCTATTAAGAAGTTATCAACTATTAATCATAATTAAAAGGTATAAGACAAAAAATAAAAAAGCCCCCTTATAAAAGGAGGCTTTTTTATTAACTTAGTTACGCTTCAATTCAACCAATCGCTGGAGCTACAAGAGCTACAGAAGTTGACTCAGCTGAAGCAAGGTCAAGTGGGAAGTTATGAGCATTACGCTCATGCATTACTTCCATACCTAGGTTTGCACGGTTAAGTACATCACCCCATGTAGGAACAATCTTTCCACTTGAATCAACAACAGACTGATTGAAGTTAAATCCATTTAAGTTAAACGCCATGGTGCAAATGCCCATAGAGGTTAACCATACGCAAATAACTGGCCAAGCAGCCAAGAAGAAGTGCAAGCTACGGCTGTTATTAAAGCTCGCATATTGGAAGATCAGACGACCAAAGTAGCCATGAGCGGCAACGATGTTGTAAGTCTCTTCTTCTTGTCCGAACTTATAACCATAGTTAAGTGATTCTGTCTCTGTAGTTTCACGAATCAATGAAGAAGTAACCAATGATCCATGCATTGCAGAGAACAAAGCACCACCAAACATTCCAGCAACACCAGCCATATGGAATGGGTGCATAAGAATGTTGTGCTCTGCCTGGAACACAAACATGAAGTTAAAGGTTCCAGATATACCTAAAGGCATTCCATCAGAGAAAGATCCCTGACCAAATGGGTATACAAGGAATACTGCAAAAGCAGCAGAAACAGGTGCGGAATAAGCAACACAAATCCATGGGCGCATACCTAAACGGTATGAAAGCTCCCACTGACGGCCCATCCAACCACAAATACCAATGAGGAAGTGGAAAACAACAAGCTGGTAAGGACCGCCGTTGTAAAGCCACTCATCAACATTTGCAGCTTCCCAAATTGGGTAGAAATGAAGACCTATTGCATTACTTGAAGGAACAACAGCTCCAGAAATGATGTTGTTTCCATAAATAAATGAACCTGCAACAGGCTCACGGATTCCATCAATATCAACTGGAGGTGCTGCAACAAAAGCAACGATGAAACAGATAGCTGCCGCAAGAAGGCAAGGGATCATTAATACACCGAACCAACCGACATAAATCCGGTTATCAGTGGATGTAACCCATTCGCAAAATTGTGGCCAGCCTTTGAGCAACGACGAGCGTTGCTGCCTAATGGTGGTCATGAGGACGTATTTTGTATCCCTTAAATAGGGAAGTTAAATAAGAACAGGTAGTACCTGCCAGGAGGAGTTTAAATGAAAAAAGGCCTTACTGCGAGAAGCGTTAAGTACAAGTTATGAAGAGATTACAAAGATCAAGCCTTATAAGGTCTAAGGATTCAAACCTGAAAGTGCCAGAAGATTTTCTCTGTTGTCCATCAAATCACCAAACAAGCGATCTCAGAACCACAAGACTAGGCCCTAAAAAGTTTCTAGTTCATAGAAAACTAGAACCCTAGACTTCAGAAGCACTGATCTAATCGAGCTCAATACTGCTACATTTAAAATAATTTGAGGTCACTGTTTGCAATCAATTTTTCTCCAAAACCAAATAAAAAAGGGTAGGAATTTTGCTGGGATTTTATTATTAATTTTGCTATCTGGTCTTGTATCTTGCAAAAACAATAATAAAGGGGAGTCTATAAAAGTTTACTCATATGAAGAAGCAGAAATGAATGACTTAAAAATTAGAGTATCTAAATTAGAAAAGTTAATAGAATCAAGCTCAGATTCTTATATAGATTCAGAAGAAACAAAGTTATCTAGCCCTATAAAATCAATTACATTTAGAGAAGGCTCTAATGATGATCGTATCAGAATCTATTGGGAAGATGGCAGAAAAACTGACATACCTTGTACAAAAGAACAATCAATTTGGGCCTGTGGTTAATTAACTAATTAAATCAATTAAGGCATCTTTCCATTCTGAGAGAAAGAACCAAACTTCTCTTTTAGAAAAGCTCATTGCAATATTTTTCTCTGAGTAGGCCGCTTCATTAATAAATACTGGTACTAAATTAGTATTGTCCAAAAATTTAATGATATCTCCAGTTGAATTTATAAATAAAGGAGAGCCTAAGTCTATAGGTTGCCAATCATTTCCTTGTCTTTCCTTGTGAATTACTGCCTCAGTTTGATCATTCATATCCCTTGGATAATCAATACTGCCAATATGTCTATGCACAATTAATTGTCTAGGGAATCGAGACTTCCCAAATTTAATTTTGGAGATTTCTTCAAGAGATGCTTCCAAAGTCAATTTTGTTTGTTGAATAATTTGCTGATTCAATACACCTTGAGGGACTGGTCCAACTTCAATTACCAATCCACATGGCCATGATTCAACAAGAAAACCACTTTGAGATTTATCTGATTCATGCAGATAAATTGGAAGTCCAAGACGATTTTGAATTAAAGAAGCTAATGCAAGATCAGTAGGTCTTCGGCCATAAATAACTATGCAGCATCCCATTCCAGCTGTAGTGCTGTGCAAATCAAAAGCTATTTGGCAAGGATCATCAGCATTTATTCCATGACGATTTATCAAATACTTTGCTCTATTTATCTCATAGTCATCAGATGAAGAGTCAAATAAATCTGGAAGAAAGCTTCTATTTAAATCACGATCAATATAACGAGTACATTTTTTACGAGCAGAAGGATTTCCTATTTCCTTGATAATTTTTACTCCATAGGTTCTAATCAGTTCTGGTTTCTTATCCCATTGATCAAAAAGCCATGATGCATTGATCTCATTGCCGTGAGTTCCTGCAACTAAAAGAACTTGAAACTCTCTCATGAAGATTCAAGAAAATTTCATAACATTATGAAAATAGCTAAAAAAGTTCCTCAAATGTCAATCCACCCCGCAGCTGTTTACGTGGCAAAAAAGGCATGGCATTGGCAATGGAGCCAATTAATGCAAGGCTTGGCGCCAGCTGATAGTAATGGAAACTATAAAAGGCCTAAGAGTCAAAAATTAAATGCTCTTGTTCCTTTAAAAGAGGATATTTTAAATAGATCTTCAGCACAGTTACCAACTCTAATTATTGGTAGAAGCTGTCCATGGGCGCATAGAACCTGGTTGGTATGCAAGTTACGAGAGTTAGAAGATTATCTTCATTTAAATGTAGCTATTCCAAATCGGGATAAGGGTCTATGGGAAATAAGTCCTAAATTTTTAGGATGTAATTCACTTATTCAAATATATAAAATTTGTAATTGTCCCCCAGATCATAGAGCCACAGTTCCTGCACTGATTGATCCTGGAAATGCATCAAATAAAACTCCTCAATTACTTGGGAATGAAAGTGCTCAATTAGTTGAAACTTTAAATTTATGGCCAACAATGAAAACAAATTCTCCAAATTTTGCTCCAGAGAATTTAAAAGAAGAAATCAATCAATGGCAAAAAATCATTCAACCTTATGTAAATGATGGTGTATACAGATGTGGTTTTGCTAGAAATCAAAGCGCTTATAACAAAGCTTCTAAAGAACTTTTTAATGCTCTACTGAAAATTGAGAAAAGTCTTTCTAAAAAGGGGCCTTGGCTATGTGGAGAGCAGATGACAATAGCAGATATAAGACTTTTCCCCACATTGATTAGATGGGAGAGCATTTATTCTCCTCTATTTGGATGCAGTCAAGAACCGCTTTGGTCATTCCCTAATCTTTGGAATTGGAGAAAAAAATTCTTTGCAATTCCTAAAATCTCAGAAACCTGCGATTCAGATGCATGGAGAAATGACTATTTTGGTGCTTTGTTCCCTTTAAGGCCAAGCAATATTGTTCCCAATGCCCCGAATCTCATAAAAATAGTGAATCAATAAAATTTGAATAGAATAATAAAAATTCGATATTTATGACTGACCTATCTAAAGACCTCAATGAGCCTGAATTCAAAGGTTTATATGGCTCATATCAAATAACAATGAATGATAAAAAAGAAGTTCAAAACTATAGGCTATCCGTACTGATCTGTGGCATATCATTTACATCAGGATTGATCCAATGGTTAATTTGGGGACCCTCTTGGGTATGGATTCCACTTTTGTTGATGGTAATAGGACTTGGTTTGGCTTTGAAATGGATACATATATACCTAAGTCCTCTTCATAAAGCACTACAAATTCTTTGGTGCATGGGATGTATTGGAATAGCGACTTATATCGTAAAAATTGGCCCTGAAAATATACTTGTTAATTTCATAGAAAATCCTATTTCTACCATCGCAATAGGACCTATGTTTGCAGCTTTAACAGGTTTAGGATTTAAAGAGTTCTTTTGCTTTCGTAGACCTGAAGCAATTGGCTTGACTGCATTAGTGCCAATAGCCCTCCTTGGACATATAACTCAAATATTCAATAGCTCCATTGTCATGGGAATATTAATGATTTCTGCTTTTCTATTGTTGACTATGGCTCTTAAAAAATTTGGAACAGATCCTTCTGCTGATATTGGAGATAAAAGTGTCTTCGAATATCTCCAGAACAATAAGCAATTAATCAAGCCTGTATAAATCCATTGCAATTCGCCAAAGCATTAATCAGCTTTAATTTAAAGAATCGAACAAGAAGTCAGGCTTGTAGCTTGGTATACATTTTTTGAGAATGGTGTTGTAAAGCAAACCAATTAACCTTTACAGAGATGGCATAAATGCTCAAGTTAATTATCGTAATGATGTTGAACGAGGCACTGCACCAGCAAAGACTCCATGAAATCTATCGAGGACCACATTCAAAAGGATCAATCAGAGATCCAATCTGCTAAAGCAGAGGGAAATGATCCAAAAGTCCGCCATCTCACTGATGAACTTCACTCCCTCGAGGAATATAAAGAGCACCATCCGGAAGATCATCACGATCCAAATGCGTTGGAATTATTCTGTGATGCAAACCCGGATGAACCAGAGTGTCTAGTTTATGACGACTAAATACTCATAAAAAAAGCGGGTTTACACCCGCTTTTTTTTACCTGAAAATAATTAATCAATATTCCATATTAAATTCAGAAGGACTACTCATCAATGAACAAACTACAGACTCTTCATTTCTCATTTCACGAACTTCCTGAATAGGTCTTCCCATCTTTTTTAAAACCTCTATTTCTTCTGATGTTTGACATCGAGCTATAACATCACCATTGTTATCAAAGCAACTATAGAAATTCATAATTTTATTTATTCCATATTAGTTATGGCTAATTCTTCTCTCTTCGACAAGTCAGTATTCAACTTTCAAGAAAGAATTTATAAAGTTTTTATTTTTCAAGCAATATCCAGACTCTATTCAATAATTCATCTAAGCCTTTTTTCATTACAGCGGAGATGACTAAGACTTCCTTTTGACTTTCATCTTCGAATTTCGAGATTAATTTCGCAGTTTTATCTTCATCAAGCAGTTCCTGTTTATTCAAAACCAGAATCCTTTCCCTTCCAACTAAACCATGACCATAATCATCAAGTTCTTTTTCTAAGATTTGAACATCATTGAAAGGATCCTCTGTACCTGCATCAACTAAATGAATTAGCAGTCTTGTTCTTTCAATATGTCTAAGGAACTCATGTCCTAAGCCTGCACCATTAGCGGCCCCTTCGATTAAGCCAGGAATATCAGCAAAAACAGTCCCATCTCCACTTGGCTTACGCACTACTCCAAGGTTAGGGATCAAAGTAGTAAAAGGATAGTCAGCAACTTTTGGTCGTGCCGAAGATAAAGCTGAAATCAATGTGCTCTTTCCTGCATTAGGTAATCCAATAATTCCAACCTCAGCAAGTAATTTTAATTCAAGTTGCAAATACCATTCTTCTCCTTCTTTCCCTTCAGTGAATTTTTCAGGAGCACGATTACGATTACTTAAATATCTTGCATTTCCAGCGCCACCTCTTCCACCAAATGCAACTCCTAATGTCTGACCATCTTTAATTAAGTCTCCAAGAATTATTCCTGTAGCGACATGCCTAATTTCTGTACCGGGAGGAACTTTAATTACTAAATCCTTGCCGGAAGCACCTGCCTTTTTATTAGGACCACCACGTTTACCATCTTCAGCGACAAGCAATTGCTTGTATTTGAAATCTAATAATGTTTGAAGGTTAGAGTCAGCCTGAAATACAACATCACCTCCATCACCTCCATCTCCACCAGCAGGTCCTCCTGCAGGGACATACTTTTCTCTGCGAAAAGCAACAATACCATCCCCGCCTTTGCCGGCTCGAATCGTAATACGTGCTTGATCGATGAACTGCAAAATAACAAACTAGTCCTGTCAAGTCCTAGCACTAAATCTAGAAAAATGTAAAAAATATCTTAATTAATAAGCATCAATCAAATCATTGAAGCCAAATAACGCTGCATCCTGCTCCTCCATCTTTTTGCTCCGCATCTGTCACTTTCTCAACATAGGAAAGACTATCCAACCATTGCAATAATCCTCTTTTTAATCTTCCTGTTCCTATACCATGAATTACCCATAAGGGTCCTGAGAAATTCCTCAATCTTTCTTCTATTACTGTTTCCGCTTCATGAACTCTAAGACCTCTAACGTCAATAGTATTTCGATTGGTCCTAATTGCTGATTGCGTGTTTGAAGAAACATTGGCTTGTATATTGACGATTGGCTCCAGTGAAGTAGGCTTCTGCCCCTCTAAACTTTCTACCGCATTTATTTGGACGGTACTACGGAAAATTCCACAAATAACTGTTATATCAGACCCATCATCTGAAATAGAAACAACTTCTCCCGATTTCCCTAGTGAGATCAATCTCACACGATCACCTATTTTGGGAAACCAGCCATTTTTTTTAGGTTGATATGTTTGTGCTAAGTAATCTATCCCAATTTTTCTGAGTCTTTGTCCTGCCTTTCTAGCAGTTTCACCATTTGCATCGTTATCACGCAAACGACTAATTAATTCTCTAACTTCTTGTTGCCCTTCACGTATCGTCGTCTCAAGTTTTTGCCGTCCTACTTCTTTAAATTCAACAGATTGTTCACTTTGTTTTTTCCACTGAACCAGTAATTCCTCATGAAGAACCTCGGTTCTAGCTAATAAAGCTGCTGCATCTTCTGCCGCAACTTGTTGTCGCTGTCGTTGCTCTTCTAAGCCTTTAATTACTTCATTAACATCTTCGATCCCTTTAGGGGCAATGAGATCTTGAGCCCTCTGAATTACTTCAGGATCAAGACCTAATCGTTGAGCAATAGCCAAGGCATTGCTCCTTCCAGGGATTCCCCATAATAAATGGTAAGTAGGTTTGATCGTCTCACTATCAAAAGCAACGGAAGCATTCTCAAAACGAGAATCACTATATTTTAAAGCTTTTAATTCTCCAAAATGTGTAGTAGCTATAGTTAATCTTGCTCGTTCAGACATTGCCTTTAATAAAGTCCTTGCTAAAGCAGTTCCTTCTATTGGGTCAGTCCCTGCTCCTATTTCATCAAGTAATACTATTGAAGGTCCAGGATTTGTAGCTATTGCACTAAGAATTTTCGAAATACGAACGATGTGTCCACTAAAAGTTGAAAGATTTTGCTGAAGTGACTGTTCATCACCAATATCAGCAAGAACCTGATTACACCAAGGCAAAGAGGGTTTACCAATACATGGTAAAAATAAACCACTTCTAGCCATTAAGACTGCTAATCCCATACTTTTAAGAGTGACAGTTTTTCCTCCAGTATTTGGTCCTGTAATAGTGACTACTCTCAAATCAGAGCCAATCTCTAAGCTAATAGGAACAACTGGCTTTCCATTCTCAACCTGTTCTTGCCAAACAAGCAATGGATGGCGAAACCCTTTAATAGAAAAAGGAGTATTTTCTTCTTCTTCAATAATAGGAGGTACACCTTTTAGCCACTTTCCATATCGAGCTCGTGTAAGTGCTAAGTCTAATTGCAACATAATTTGATAGAGTTTTTTTAATTTCAGAAAATTTTCACCAACTTCAGTACTTAATTCAATTAGTAGCCTTTGCTCTTCTTGAACAATTTCCAGCTCATATTGGGCTATACGATTACCTAATTGAATAACAGATTGGGGTTCTACATAAACAGTGTTCCCCGATGCAGAACTATCGTGAACAGTTCCAAGAATCTGGTCAGCAACGCCCAATTTCAATGCAATAACAGGTCTATTAAATCTCTCTGCTATGACTGTATCTTGAAGAAGTGAAGAATATTTCCTTATCAAATCTTGCAAAATTAATTTACGATCAAGACGTAAAGATTTAGATTGTCGACGCAACTGAGATAACTCTGAGCTAGCTCTATCAGCAATCCTTCCTCCATCCTCCAATGTGAATTCAATCAGTCGTTCTAATTCAGGTAAAGTTGCCAATTCAACTAACAACGATGATAGAGTTGGCCTAAGTATTGGATCTTGAATTTGACGTCTCAATCTCCTTGCAGACCTTAAAGTATGTGAAATTGTCAATAACTCTTCGCCAGAAACACATCCTCCCTTGAAGCAACGCATAAAAATACTTTCGATATCGTGAATCCCTTCAAAATTGAGTCCTCCATCTAGAACTTGGTCTAATTCACTCATTTCTACAGTTTCTAATAAATATCGACGACTAGTATTAATATCAAGTGGTATCAAGAGATCTTGACTTTTACGTTTGGCTTGAGATGTACTTGCAAACGTGGAAAGATGCTCACATATTCTAGGCCATTCCAATAACTCTAAGGTCTCTTGAAAAGCCGGACCTAGAGATTGCTCATTACAACCATTATTAAGAAGATCCATTCAAAAAATGTTCCTCCTCATTGATTAGTTGCTATTCCTTCTCCAGGTACAAACAGCATTTCCAGCCAATTGCCTTCAGTATCTTGCAAATAAAAAGATGCTGTGCCATCGCGATGATCATGTAAAGGACCTACTGAAATACCAGATTTCTTTAATTGATTATGAATCTGTTCAACTTCTTTTCTGTCTGTAAAATGGAAGGCAAAATGTGGTCCCGCAGCTTTATATCCTGGACCTAATAAAGCAAGACCATCATTACCTGATCCAGCTTCTAAATAACACCAATCAAGATCATCCCAAACGAGTCTCATACCCAGATTCATATAGAAAGACTTTGCCCGTTCGACATCCTTGACTCGTATAGCAACATGGCCGAGTCTTTGGACACATGGTGTTTTTCCTAACGTCTTTTGAGTCATTATTAAAAAGATAAGAATTTATCTATAGATTTAAAGATTCTTATTCGTTTAACCATTTAGCTGCATCACATGCATGATAAGTCAATATCAAGTCTGAACCCGCCCTCTTAAAGCTCAATAAGGTTTCCAGAACGACCGATCTCTCATCTATCCAACCTTTCTCAACCGCCGCCTTTACCATTGAATATTCACCACTAACATTGTACGCAGCTATAGGTAATTGAGATTCCTCTCTTAATCGATAAATAATGTCCAAGTAAGCTAATCCAGGTTTAACCATCAAGATATCTGCACCTTCTTGCTCATCAAGCTGGGCTTCTGTAATCGCTTCTCTAGCATTTGCCGGATCCATTTGATATGTACTTTTATCTTTTGGGATAGGCTTTGAACTAATAAGTCTTGGTGCAGAATCTAAAGCCTCACGAAATGGTCCATAATAAGCAGATGAATACTTTGCCGAATAACTGATAATTCCAATATCCTCAAAGCCTTCATCATCTAAAGCTTCTCTTATTGCTCCTACACGACCATCCATCATATCGCTAGGTCCAATCAAATCTGCTCCCGCTTGCGCCTGAACAACAGCCTGTCGACATAAGAACTCAATTGTCTCATCGTTTAAAACGATTCCATCAGAGCTAACAATCCCATCATGGCCATCACTTGAGTAAGGGTCCAAGGCTACATCAGTCATAATCGTCATTTGAGGTATTTCCTTTTTCAAGATTCTGATCGCGTTCGGAATGAGTCCTTTTTCGTTAAAACACTCTGCTCCATCTTCGCTCTTTAAGGATTCATTTATTTTTGGAAATAACACAACACAACGTATTCCTAAATTCCATGCCCTTTGAACTTCTCCAATTAAAGACTCCAAATCCCAACGACTCGCTCCAGGCATAGCCCCAATGGGCTGGACCTCTGATCCTTCATGAACAAAGAGTGGATAAATAAAATCCGAAGGATGCAAGATATGCTCTCGTACCAAGCTTCTTAGAGCAGAAGAACGACGGAGGCGACGGGGGCGATAGGTTAGATCCATTAGGCCCAAAACTGATTAATCATATTAATCGTAGATGCCAGTTACAACATCGCGGAATTAAACCAATCTTTTCTAGGGTCAAAACTTCGCAAACGAACCAAATTTTCAAGAAGTTCAAGCTCTTGTTTTGACCATTTAGAAGGGAATTGCATTTTTAAATTAAAAATCAAATCACCTCTTCCATTTGTCCGTGGCCATCCCTTACCTTTTAAACGTAAATTTTGACCAGGCATAGTACCCGCGGGAATATTTAGTTGAGCACTTCCATCTGGAGTAAAAACGCTTATAGTTGCACCTAAAGCAATTTCATCAAAAGAAACTGGCAAATCAGCTCTAAGTTGATCACCGTCTAAACGCCAGATCTGATGAGACTGAACATCGATTTTTAAATATAAATCACCTCTTCTTCCCGTTCCAGGTTGCAAATTTCCTTTTCCTTTCACTCTCAGTCTGGACAAGGGTTTAATACCCTTGGGAATCTTAATTTGCACTCGTTCATCATTAACAGAAAGAGTTCTTTCTGTGCCTTTAAAAGCTTCAGCGAATGTAATAGAAAGTGTTATTTCTGCATCTAAATTAATTCGAGTTTGAGAAGGATTCTGCGAAAACTTAGAGCCACCAGAAAACCCCGCGGTCCCTCTACTATTCCCTCCAAATCTTCCTAGAAGATCATTTATAAATTCATCAAAATTTCCATAATTCCCAAAATTAACCTCAGCACCTGAAGAATAAGAACCTCCCATTCCTCCAGTTTGATTCCAGTACTGTCCGAATTGTTCATATCTCTTACGTTTATCTGAATCCGAAAGGACCTCATAAGCTTCGGTAATTTCTTTAAATTTTGCTTCAGCTAAATCATTACCAGGGTTTACATCAGGGTGGTACTGACGAGCCAGTTTTCTAAAAGCCCGCTTAATATCAGATTCACTAGCATTACGCCCTACACCAAGAGTTTTGAAATAATCTCGATAACCAACATCAGCCATCGTTTTGGCTTTATAACTCATTAACTATTAATTTTCTCAGTTCAAATTAATCATTGGGAAAAATAAAATGGAGGGAAGGCCGAACGAAAAGACCTCAAAGATATAGGCTTAGAAGAGTTATATGAGACTTTGGAGCGCATTAGTGGCTTTTATTCACGGCTTTCATTTAAAAAATGTAAGGGGTGATTTATTAGGTGGCTTAACAGCCGCTGTTGTTGCCTTACCCCTAGCACTAGCATTTGGCAATGCTGCACTTGGTCCAGGTGGTGCCATTTATGGATTATACGGAGCTGTTGTTGTTGGATTCCTAGCAGCCTTATTTGGAGGAACTCCTTCACAAGTCAGTGGGCCAACAGGGCCAATGAGCGTAACAGTTGCTGGAGTTGTTGCAAGTCTTGCTGCAGTAGGTGTTCCTAGAGATCTTTCTGCCGAGCAAATATTACCTCTTGTAATGGCAGCAGTTGTTTTTGGCGGTTTATTTCAAATTTTATTTGGCATTTTAAGGCTTGGAAAATATATAACTCTTGTTCCTTATTCAGTTGTTTCAGGCTTTATGTCAGGAATAGGAGTAATTATCATTGCTCTACAAATTGGACCACTTCTAGGAATTAGTACAAGAGGAGGAGTAATTGAATCTCTCCAAACTGTTGCAAACAATTTTGAACCGAATGGTGCTGCAATAGGTGTTGCAATAATGACCCTTGGAATTGTTTTTCTAACACCAAGAAAAATCAGTCAATGGTTACCTTCTCCTCTCTTAGCCCTATTAATAGTTACTCCAATTTCAATTTTCTTTTTTGGAGATACTGCAATTGATCGAATAGGAGAAATTCCTAAAGGGGTCCCATCTTTAAGTATTCCTAGTTTTAATCAATATTTTCCTATAATTCTTAAAGCTGGTCTTGTTCTTGCAGTCCTGGGAGCAATTGATTCTCTCCTAACTTCTCTAGTAGCAGACAATATTTCTCAAACGCGCCATAACTCAGATAGAGAATTAATTGGTCAAGGCATAGGAAATGCTGTTGCAGGGCTTTTCTCAGGCCTACCTGGCGCAGGAGCCACAATGAGAACAGTCATAAACGTGAAGTCCGGAGGTTCCACGCCCTTATCAGGGATGATGCATTCCATCGTACTTTTAATTGTCCTTATAGGTGCAGGTCCCCTTGCTGAGCAAATTCCAACTGCATTACTTGCAGGCATTCTTATAAAAGTTGGCCTAGATATTATCGATTGGGGATTTTTATTGAGAGCTCATAAACTTTCTTTAAAGACTGCTGCAGTAATGTATGGCGTCTTATTAATGACAGTTTTTTGGGATTTAATTTGGGCTGTTCTTGTAGGAGTATTTATTGCAAATATGTTAACAATTGATTCTATTACACAAACACAACTAGAAGGAATGGAAGCAGATAACCCTATAGATAGTTCAGATAATAGTGCTATAGATGATTCACCATTAAATACTGAAGAACAAAATCTTTTAGACCAATGCTCAGGAGAAGCAATGCTATTTAGACTTAGAGGACCTTTAAGTTTTGGAGCTGCAAAAGGGATCACTGAGCGAATGATGCTTGTCAAAAATTATAAAGTTTTAATTTTAGATATTACTGATGTACCACGACTTGGAGTTACTGCAACTCTTGCTATAGAAGACATGGTTCAAGAAGCCAAAATCAATTCCAGGAAAGCTTACGTTGCAGGAGCTAGCGGAAGAGTCAAAGAAAGGCTCTCTAAATTTGGGGTAGAAGTAATTGGGTCGAGAAAAGATGCACTACAAGCTGCATTAAAAGATTTAAATAAATAATATTTTAAATCCTTTAATAACTAAGTACATTATTACTTTTCCATGGAAGCTAATTTAATACTTCAAAACGTTTTATCGCCACCAATTTTATTTTTCTTTTTAGGAACTATTGCAGTTCTATTACGTTCTGATTTAGAGATACCTGCACCTTTACCAAAACTATTTTCTTTATATCTATTACTTGCTATTGGATTTAAAGGAGGAATTGAGCTTGAAAAAAGTGGTTTTACAGGAGGAGTAATACCTACCGTTGGAGCAGCGATATTAATGTCTCTTGTAATACCATTGATTTGCTTTATTATACTTCGCCTGAAATTTGATGTATTTAATTCAGCAGCAATTGCAGCTGCTTATGGATCAATTAGTGCCGTAACATTTATAACTGCAGAGAGTTTTCTAGAGAGTCAGAGCATTCACTTTGATGGTTTTATGGTTGCAGCATTGGCATTAATGGAATCGCCTGCAATCATTGTTGGTCTGCTACTAGTAAAAATTGCTGCTCCAAAAAATAGACCTCATAGAAAGCCAATGAAATTAGGTTCAATACTACATGAATCAATGTTGAATGGATCTGTATATTTACTACTTGGCAGCCTTTTAATTGGATTCCTTACAGCAACCAATAACCCTGCCGGAGTGGAAAAAATGCAGCCATTTACGGGCAAATTATTTTATGGGGCCGAATGTTTTTTCCTCTTAGATATGGGAATCGTCGCGGCCCAAAGACTTCCTAGATTAAGGAAAGCAGGTTCTTTCTTAATATGCTTTGCCGTATTGATGCCTATTTTTAACGCATTTCTTGGTGTTCTAATGGCAAAAGCATTATCGCTAGGTCCAGGTAACGCACTTTTATTCGTTGTTTTATGTGCCAGTGCTTCATATTTAGCAGTACCAGCCGCAATGAGGATGACAGTTCCAGAAGCTAAATCTAGCTACTATATTTCTACAACACTTGGGTTAACTTTTCCATTTAATATTATTGTCGGAATTCCGATATATATGAGTTTAGTGAATAAATTAATTCCTACAGTTAGTTAATGGATTAATCAAATGAAAAGACTAGACTTAATTTTTAGTGAACGAGAGTTAGATGCTGTTTTAACTGCATTAGAGAATGCGAAGGCACCTGGTTATACAGTAATGAAACATGCCACAGGAAGAGGCCCTGAAAGAGTAGTTACGGAAGATATGGAATTTACTGGATTTGGATCCAATGCACATGTAATTGTTTTTTGTGAGCAGGAAATAATTGATCAAATTAGAGAAAATATAAAGTCAACTTTAAGTTATTATGGAGGTGTTGCATATGTTTCTGAAGCAATTCCTCTTTAAAATAGTAAGAAAATAATTTAACTAATGATTTAGAATTTTTTCACATCAAGAATGAACCCAATCAACTCTTATAGATTTTCTACTATTTAAGAATCTATCAATTGCCATTGCAGCAATGCATCCATCAGAAGCAGCAACCACGGCTTGCTTGAAAGGAGTGTTTCTAATATCTCCTATAGCCCATACTCCTTCAGAGGTTGTTGCCATGAAATCATCGACTAATACTCCTCCAGTTTCATTCAGTGCAATTTGACCACCAAGAAAATCAATAATAGGTTTAGAACCACTCATATAAACAAAAACGCCTTCTAAAGCTAAAGATTGTTTTTGTTCTTCTCCTCTATCTTTAATAGTTACTCCAGTTACGCCAGATTCATTCCCCTCAATCAACATCAGTCTTGTTTTGCTCCAGTGCTTGACATTCTCCTGATTTATTAATTGCTTAGCTTCAAAGTTATCCTCAGCTGGATCATTGGAAGTAATCCAATGGACTTTAGATGCAAATTTAGTTAGGACCTGTGCTTCTTCTATTGCTTCTTTATTTATTCCAACAACAGCAACTTCTTTATTTCGATAAAAAGCACCATCACAAGTTGCGCAATAGCTAACACCTCTTCCTAAGAACTCCGCTTCCCCTTTAAACGAAGCAGGTCTACCCATTGCTCCAGTTGCAAGGACAAGAGCTTTTGCTTTAAAAGTACCTTCAGGAGTAAATACTGTTTTCCAGTCTCCATTCACATCAACACCAAATACCTGAGCTCTTCTGTAGTCAGTTCCATATTGAATTGCCTGATCTCTCATCAAAGTCAACAAATCATCTCCGCTCATTTCAGTAGAGACACCGGGATAATTAGCGATTTGATGAGTAATTGCAAGGGCTCCAACTGATGGGTTCTTATCAAGAATTACTGTTTTCAAATCTGCTCTAGCGGTATATAGAGCACAACTGCAGCCAGCTGGACCACCTCCGATAATCACCACATCTGTTTCAATTGTTTCCAAGGGTTAATGCTCTCCTATTAAGTGTTTAGCTAGTCTTTGCAGAAAATTATGCTCTTATTTTATAAGCTAATTAGGATGAATTGAATTTTTCAACCAATTGCATTAATACATGCCCTAATTAAATCGACTTTAATGACAAAAATGACGAATATGGAAAAATGAAAGAAGCTTTTAACTAAGAATTTAGTCAATCTTGCAATCCATCAAGTAATTGCTCTAACGGGATCCTCCCGCCACAACAATCTGAAGGAAATGAAGACGAGCAACAACAATACTAAACTCATTCAGTTATGGCTCTTGCCCCTGTTTATAGGTGCGGTGTTTGGTTCAGGCTATAGCCTTACAAAAAAAATTTTTGCAGTTAAGCAAAGCAATTCAAAAGAAATTATGAAGTCAACACACAAAAACAATTTGCCCAACTATAAATCTTTGCAGAAACAAGAAAAAATGAATACAAATGATGTTATTAAATATAAAGTGTCAGAAGAAACTATTGAAATACCTTCTAAAAATAGTGCTAATAAATCGATAACAAAAGCCAAAGAGAGTATAATAAAAGAGGCAACCTATAATTCCTTGTCTTTAGAAACCAAGTTTTTCTTTAAGAGGCATAATATTAATGAGATGCTAAAAAAGTTACCAAATCCATAACTAAACAAAATCAACTAAAATAGTATTTCTCTTAAAAATAAGATGAATAATGCAAACAAAGACATCCTAATTAGAGCAGCTCTTAATCGTCTGTCAGCTAGACTAGGTGAAAAATTAATAAATACGGCAGAAGAATTGACCTTAATTGCAAAAGATGCACCCAATCAATTTAAAAAAGAATGGGGGGTTTTGAAAGAAGAAATTTATGAAGAGGCTCAAAGAATTGAAGAAGAAGAGAATCAAGAGAATTCAAATCAAACCTCATCTGAAAATCAATCTCATCTCAAAAGATCATTAGAAAAAATCGCTAGGATTCGACAGAAAGTTGCAGATTTAAATCAACAGTTTGATTTAATCAATTGAGTATTATTGAATATTAATTAATGTCATTAATAATAACTACTTTAAAAAGTATTTTCCGAGCTTTAAAAATATGGAAAGCAATCCTAAAATTAATTTTCTTTCTTTGGTTAGATGCTCGTAAATGGAGTTATATTGGCGGATTTACTCAAGCAAGAAAAATCTACAGGCAAGGATTAAGAGCAAATTGGTTAACACAAGAAATTCTGCAACTTGGCTCAGCATTTATTAAGCTAGGACAACTTCTTTCTGCAAGACCAGATATTCTGCCAGCTGGATGGATAACTGAATTAGCAAACTTGCAAGATAAAGTTCCTTCTTTTGCCTTCGAAACTGCAGAAAAAATTCTACAAAAAGAGTTGCAAGTTAAATTCCAAGAAATTATTGATATTAATCAAATACCAATTGGTTCCGCCTCAATAGCTCAGGTTCATAAAGCGAAATTACAAGATGGTAGAGAAGTTATTTTCAAAATCCAAAGGCCATATCTTGAAAAACTCTTTCGACTTGATCTAGAAGTTATGCAACAAGTGGCCAGCATATTACAAAAGAATCAAGCATGGAGTAATGGAAGAGACTGGGTTGGGATAGCAAAAGAGTGTCGAAAAGTTTTACTGAAAGAACTAGATTTTAGAATAGAAGCGCAATATGCAGCTAGATTTCGCCAGCAATTTTTAGATGAGCCCAATGTTCTTGTTCCTGCTGTTATCTGGGAACTAAGTACTCAACATGTCTTATGTCTAGAATATCTGCCTGGAATAAAGATAAATGATAAAGAATCTTTAAGAAACAAAGGCATTACACCAGCATCAGTTATTGAAATTGGAGCAACAAGTTATCTAAAGCAACTTATTGAATTTGGTTTCTTCCACGCTGATCCTCATCCAGGAAATCTTGCGATTTCATCAGATGGCTCCTTAATTTATTACGACTTTGGAATGATGGGATTAATTTCGGATCGACTGCGCAAAAGACTTGGATCCATGGTCAAAGCAGCTGCTCTAAGAGATGCATCATCACTCGTACATGAATTGCAAAAAGCAGGAGTAATAGCTTCCAATATTGAACTAGGTCCTGTTAGAAGATTCGTCAGAGTAATGCTTAATGAAGCTTTGACACCACCTTTTAAACCAAATATTTTTGAAAAACTTTCTGGAGATATATATGATCTAATGTATGGCAAACCTTTTCAATTACCAATTGAATTAATTTTTGTTTTCAGAGCGCTCTCAACCTTTGAAGGGGTTGGAAGAAGTATTGACCCAAGCTTTAATTTAATTGCCATAGCAAAGCCATACTTAATTCCAATCATGACTTCTAACAATTCAAATCCAAATGATTTAATTAACGAAATCAGTCGCCAAGTAGGTGATTTAGGCAGCAGGGCAGTGGCAATTCCAAAACGCCTAGACGAAAGTCTAGAAAAGCTGGAACAAGGCGATCTGAAATTACAAATTAGGATGGGAGAATCTGACAGACAACTCCGAAGAATGATTCATGCTCAACAATCAATGAGTCAATCAATACTCTTGGGATGCCTAGGAATTACAGCTGCTCTTTTAGGTTCTAGTAATAAACCTATCTTATCATTATTTCCAATAGTGATTGCATGCCCAGTATCTTTTGAATGGCTAAAGTTACAACTAAAAATGAATAGAGATGGCAGAATAGATAAATTCCCAGGTGTTAATCAATAGTATAAAAATCAATTTCCCCTTGGTCCTAAACCTATAGCACCTGCATACAATGCTTGCTTACCTAATTCATCTTCTATGCGAAGTAGTTGATTATATTTTGCAACTCTTTCACTCCTACTTAAAGAACCTGTTTTTATTTGTCCAACCCTTGTACCTACTGCAAGATCAGCTATGGTTGTATCCTCTGTTTCTCCACTTCTGTGACTTATAACACTTGTATAACCTGATCTAGAAGCAAGATCTATAGCCTGAAGAGTTTCCGTCAAAGAGCCAATTTGATTAACTTTAATTAGTATTGAATTAGCAATATCACCATCTATACCTCTCTGAAGTCTTCGAGAGTTAGTAACGAATAAATCGTCACCAACTAATTGAACATCTTTTCCAAGTTTTCGTGTTAACAACTCCCATCCTTTCCAATCATCTTCAGCTAAACCATCTTCTATCGAAATAATGGGATAGTTCTTTACTAGCTTAATTAATTCTTCGACAATCTCCTCACTAGAAAATTCACCTCCTCCATATGAATAAATACCATCTTTATAAAATTCTGTACTAGCAACATCTAAAGCAAGTGAAACTTGTTCCCCAGGTTTAAAACCAGCTTTCTCAATTGCCTGTAATAATAAATCTCCTGCTGCTTGATTACTATCAAGATTAGGAGCAAATCCCCCCTCATCTCCGACTGCAGTTGATAATCCCTGATTATCTAAAAGAGTTTTCAAAGTATGAAAAACCTCTGTCCCGATTCGAAGAGCTTCGCGAAAACTTTCTGCTCCATGCGGAACAATCATAAATTCTTGAAAATCAAGATTATTAGTTGCATGAGCTCCGCCATTAATAACATTCATTAATGGCACAGGGAGTAATGAAGACATTGGACCTCCTAAATATCTATACAAAGGCAGTCCGAGAGCATTTGCAGCAGCCCTAGCTGTCGCAATACTTACTGCAAGAATTGAATTAGCCCCAAGATTAGATTTGTTATCTGTGGCATCGAGCTCATTCATCACTGAATCAACATTGACTTGATCCAATGCAGACAAACCGCAAATAGCAGGTGCTATATCGTCTTCTATATGACCTACAGCTTTAATAACACCTTTACCCATATACCTTTGTCCACCATCTCTCAGTTCATGTGCCTCATATGCTCCTGTGCTTGCTCCACTGGGAACAATTGCCCTACCTATAGAACCGCCCTCTAGCATTATTTCTGCTTCAACAGTTGGATTGCCCCTCGAATCAAGAACTTCTCTAGCGATGACTGTGTCAATGATTAGTTCTAAAGAATCGGTCACTTGTATTCAGACAACTTTTGAAGATCCTATGGGGCTTAGGCTGTATTGTCTCTGTGATGTTTAGCACTCCTGGTATTTCAAAATAATTTTCCTAGCAAATTATGCAGGAAAATAATGAAAATCCTTGAATTAGCGAAATTGCAAAAAAATGGTAACGAGCCTTACAACTGATCCTGACAAATTCAGCGATGAAGCATGGAGCCTCTTACTTGCAAGTGAAGAGATTGCAAAAAGATGGAGACACGGAAATCTAGATGTTGAACACTTAATTCAAGTTATTTTTACTAATAAATCCTATAAAAAATTTGTAGACCCTTTACCTCTCAATCAAACAAATCTTCTAGAAAGTCTAGAAAGTTTTTTAGCCAACCTCCCAACCTCAACTGGAGATACATTATTTATTGGTGAAGATTTAGAAAAACTTTTAGAAGCAGCCAACAATTATCGAAAAAATTGGGGATCATCTTTAATTGAAATATCCCATCTTTTCAGTGCACTAGGAAGAGATAAACGAATAGGAGCAAGACTATTTGACCAATCTGGACTGCCAAGCCAAGTCCTAGAAGCA
>CACILY010000002.1 GCA_902587615.1 uncultured Prochlorococcus sp. | reverse complement strand
CTTTAACAAAGCCATAACTCCTGCAGGGGTACAAGACCTTGGTCCCCTTTCACCCTTTAGTAATCTTCCTAAATTTAGAGAGTGCAATCCATCAACATCTTTATCAGGATTAATAGCTTTTAAATAAAGTGAATCATCAAATCCTTTAGGAAGTGGTAACTGCAGAAGTATTCCATCAATAGTCTCATCATTATTTAAAAATAAAATTTTCTCTAGTAGCTCATCTTGAGAGATTTGATCAGACAAATGATATACAAAGCTTTTTATACCTATCCTGAAACAAGCTTTTTCCTTATTTCTTACGTAAACTTCGCTTGCAGGATCATCTCCAATACGAATAACAGCAAGTCCTGGAACCCTTCCAGCATTATTACTACCAACTTCTATCTCATGTTTAAGTCTTTCTTCAATATCTCCAGCCAACTTCTTCCCATCAAGAATAATTGTCATTGCACTCAAATAACATTAATCACAACATGCCATACCTAGATAGCTAGGGTTATGTTCTGCATCCAAAAGCTTTGGCAAAATCTCTCAGCTTAAAAAGGATATGGAGACATTGGTTAAGAAGCCAGTCTCCTAGGCGTTCCCTACTTAATTGGGGGCAAGCCGACAAAGCAGCCCTTTTAATGGTTTGCTTACTAATAGCAATAATTTCCAGTTACAAATTACTTGCAGTACCTGATTTAAAACCAGGTGACTTGTCTACATTTGATGCTCTAGCACCTAAAGAGGCTTTAGTCACTGATAGTAATGCATTACAAAAAAATAGATCTGAACTTTTACGACTGACCTTTGTTCAAGTAATCGATAAAGAGATTTCAAACACTCTTCTTTCCAATTTAAAAGAGCAACTTAAAGATTTAGACAATTCCATAAGACTGAATGAAATAGATAGATTTGACATAGAAATAACATCTGAAGAAAAAGATTGGCTTACGTCTAGAAGCAAAGAAGTTAAGGAGAGTTGGGAAAAACAAATAATTTTTGCAGCGAAAAGAATGCTTAGCCAAGGAATTGTAAAAAACCTTGCTTCAGAAGAAATTAAATCTTCTGCAGAATTACAACTTTCATCTTTTGGAAAAAATAGTCCAAAGTTATCCTTAGCAAGTAGAATAATTGTTAATACTTTTCATCGAAATAGTAATCTTAGGCATGATCCGGCTAGGAGTCAGAAGCTTTTTGAGGAGCAAATAACTAAACAAGGTATTCCTAAACATGCAATAGTTAAACCAGGGGATATAATAATTAAAAAAGGTGAGAGAATAACAGAAAAGAAATACGACATACTTGCACACTTTTCTTTAATTAATAGAAGTCCTAGGCCCATTGAATGGTTCTCCAAATTTATTGAATCACTAGCTAGCACAGGAATATTGCTGTTAGTTATGAGAAGAGAGAGGCCTCGTTTAAGTATTAGGCAAGCATTACTTGCCTTAGGTCTATTGCTAATTCTTCAAATAAGCAAAATCTGGTTTGGTTCTGCAATTAGTCCGTTAGCAATATTAGTCCCCCCAGCCCTTGTCCTTTCTCAAGGAATTGGTACGAATACAGCACTGGCCTGGATTGCTATAGGAAGTCTTAGTTGGCCAGTCCCTGTAAATGGATTAGGAGAAGGACGTCTAATTGTAGCGTCAATCGCAGCGGGATTAGTCGCCTTTTTAGGTGGCCGAATGAGAAGTAGGGCTCAACTACTTCAGATAGCAGTTCTTCTACCTTTTATATCCCTTAGTGGAGAATGGTTTCTCGTAAACAAAATCTACTCAAAAGATTTATTGCGTAATTTGTCTCCAAATCCAGAAAGTATTCTCTCAGAAGCTTTAGTTATTGGAACGATGTTGATGTTTACTATTCTTTTACTTCCAATAATAGAAAATACATTCGGATTCTTAACTAAAGCTAGGTTAATGGAATTAGCTGATCAAGAAAGACCTTTATTACGACGTCTTTCAAGAGAGGCTCCTGGTACCTTTGAACATACATTGATGATATGTGGATTAGCAGAAGAAGGTGCAAGGAGTATTGGTGTAGATGTTGATCTAATTAGAACAGGGGCTCTTTATCATGACGTAGGTAAACTGCATGCCCCAGAATGGTTTATAGAGAATCAAGAAGATGGAAATAATCCTCACGATAAAATTAAAAATCCATTTACAAGTGCAAAAGTCTTACAAGCACATGTTGATGAAGGGATAAAACTTGCCCGTCGCCATAGGATCCCAAGTGCAATAGCAGACTTCATTCCCGAGCATCAAGGTACTCTTAAAATGGGATACTTCTTGCACCAAGCGCGAAAACAGGATTCTTCTATTTCTGAAGAAAGTTTCAGATACAAAGGACCAATTCCTCAATCAAAAGAAACTGCTATTTTGATGCTGGCAGATGGATGTGAAGCAGCTTTAAGAGCTTTAGAAATAACGACTACAGATAAAGAGGCTTCTTCAACAGTCCGTAAAATCGTTGAATCAAGGCAAAGAGATGGTCAACTTAAAGAGAGCAGCTTATCAAGAGCGGAAATTGAACTAGTAATTCGTTCCTTTGTACGTGTATGGAGAAGAATGAGACATAGAAGATTACAGTATCCAATCAGTAATAAATAAATAAATAAATAAATAAATTAATAAATTAATAAATTAATTTATTTATTTATTTATTCGTTCGCTAAATAATAAGAGCTTAATTAAGTTAAAGGCGTACTTTTCTATGTATTGGTCTACACCAATAAATCAAAGCAATTAAATTTAGGAAAGCGATTAATAAAGACAAACCACTTAATCCGAAGAGATCTCCTTCATCAATTAACCGAAAAATACCATAAGGTAATGTTCCTGAGACAGCCATAGACAAGGCAATAATTGACATAATTACTCCCCATCTTCTTTCTGCAAAAAGACCTGATGCAGCAACTATTCCCACAATGGCTGCAGGCCATGCAAGAAAGACTGCAACCCAAAGATTTGCCCACTGTAAAGGCGGTCCTGAACTAACCACTAAAGCAATAAAAGGAATTGCTGCAATATTTGCAAGCAAGCCAGTCCAGGCAAATGTCCAGTATCCATTTAAATCCTTCCGCATCGAAAAAATCCTTTCTTGTCCTAACTTAAGCAAGTTCTTGAAATAATGATAAGAGAAGTTGTAAGGATTGAGAGATTTTAAAATAATTTATGTTTAATTGTTCTGTTTATCTGTATCAGGGGAAGAATCACAGTCCAAGGAAGACAATACACTAGGCACTTTTTCGTGAAATGATTGTTTCCGATCAGTACGAGTATTCACCTTAAGTGTTGTATAAATTCGAGTTGGTCCAAGTCGATGAATTTCTTCATGGCAGGACCTAATACAATTAAAAACATCATTCCATTCTCCTTCAATAGAAGTTCCATTAGGTCCTAATTGATAATCAAGACCTGTTTTACCAATAATTTTCTGACAAGCAGCGATGAAAGGAGACAAAGATATTCCTGCTCCTAAAGGTATGGCACAGAAATCAACACTTACCCACATTTGAAATCAGAAAGAATTTTAAACCTTATGAACAATTTTATTTGGATATCTAACTGTCCTCCATGAACCATTTGTCGTCATTACTTCAACTCCTATAGCTCTATCACTTAACGAACTTTGAAGTCCTTGGCCATCACTCCAATTATTTGCTGCATTAATAGCTGCCTCAATTGATTCGTACGGAGCATCTAAAACTTTATGCGGCCTGCCATCAAGACCAATAAGCCTATAAATACTTTTTCCAAGAGTCATCTATGTTCCAGTTATCTAATTGTCAATACCAATAGTATATCGATAATGTCTATTTAGAAAGGAGTTTCTCCCATAACGAGTAAAACTTACTAGATCACTGGTTTTAATTTTGAAACAACAGTATCCTTTTGAGGATGAATCCTGGATGTTCCTTCGACAGAAATCAATCTATTAAGAGCGTTCATATAAGCCTGAGCAGCAGCCACTACTACATCTGTATCTGCAGAGTGTCCTGAATAAAGTTTATTTTCGTGCCTAAGTCTTATTGTTACGTCACCAAGAGCATCAATACCTTCAGTAACTGATTTAACAGAGAACTCAATCAATTCATTAGGTGCTTCAATAAGAGAATTCAGGGCTCTTACAACCGCATCTACTGGCCCAGTTCCTAAAGCAACAGAAGTTTGCTCCAATCCATCTTGATCAACAACCGTCACTGTTGCTGTAGGTTTTAAAGTAGTCCCACAACTAACTTGAACCAATCGAAGTTGAAAAAGTGCGTCAGGAAGTTGAACTTGTTCACTAACTATTGCTTCTAAATCTCTATCAGTAATCTCTCTTTTGCGATCAGCTAAATCTTTAAAACGAGCAAAAGCTTCATTAAGATCTTCTCTATTTAAATCATAACCAAGTTCCTCTAGCCGAGCTCTTACTGCACTTCTTCCACTCAATTTACCTAATGAAATTTTATTATCACTTAAACCAATAGTACGGGCATCTACGATTTCATAAGTAAGCCTATTTTTCAATACACCATCTTGGTGAATACCGGATTCATGTGAAAAAGCATTTGCGCCTACTATCGCTTTATTTGGCTGAACAACCATACCTGTCAAATTTGAAACCAACCTGGAAGTTTTTGTTATTTCTTCTGTCCTAATTGCAGTAAGTGGAGTTGGGCAGCTTTCATCTCTTCCAAAAAATGAATTAAAATAAGTACGTCTAACATGTAAGGCCATCACTAGTTCTTCAAGCGCTGCATTGCCAGCTCGTTCTCCTATTCCATTAATAGTACACTCAAGTTGTCTAGCACCTTTTTTAACTGCTTCAAGAAAGTTAGCTACAGCAAGTCCTAAATCATTATGACCATGAACTGAAAGAATCGCATCATCAATATTCGAAACATTCTTATTAATCCCTTCAATTAAGGATCCAAATTCAGAAGGGGTGGTATAACCAACTGTATCTGGAATATTAATAGTAGAAGCACCTGCAGTGATAGCTAATTCGATTACTTGATAAAGAAACTCCGGATCACTTCTGGCTGCATCTTCGCACGAAAACTCAACATCATCTACTAAAGATCGAGCATATTGAACCATTTCAGGGACAATTTCAAGAACTTCTGAACGAGATTTTCTAAGCTTATGGTCAAGATGAATATCACTTGTGGCAATAAAAGTATGAATTCTCTTTTTTGGAGCAGGATCAACAGCCTCAGCACAAGCTTTTATATCCGCTTTAGAAGCACGAGATAACCCACAAATAATTGGGCCATCATCTCCTCCAACCTGTTCAGCGATTCTTTGAACAGCCGCAAAATCTCCTTGACTTGCGAAAGGAAACCCAGCTTCTATAACATCAACACCCAATCTTGCTAACTGTTGAGCAATGGCAAGTTTTTCCTCCAAATTAAGACTTGCACCTGGAGATTGCTCTCCATCTCTGAGGGTTGTATCAAAGATCAGTACGCGGCCCGGGTCCTTGGCCATGAATTCATTCCTACAAATTATTAGTCAAAAATGACTATGAATAAGATTATTCTAAAGGATTTTCTAGTAACGAATAACAAGAATGTATAAAAAAAATGATAAATGCTTAATTTTTAAAAATCAAAATCTTCAAAGAGAGCATTTAGCATAATAAATTAAGCTTCTAATTAAGATTAGAAGTTAATTGTAAATAAATTAACCTCTTTATATGCAAATAATTACTCTAGTGAATTTTTTATTTATAAAAAACTACTTATGGAAAGGATAGTAGTAGGGTTTATTTGCTTAATAAGCATTCTAAATCAACTTATGCTCAAAAGTTGGCAAAAGGGAAACTAGCACTAGTTCTTCACGCACATCTTCCATATGTAAGGTCTGCTAAACCAGGCTCCTTAGAGGAAGACTGGTTCTTCCAAGCTTTAATGGAGTGTTATTTACCACTCTTGCAAACGCTTGAAAAGTCTGCTGCTTGTGAAGGCCAAAACCCTAAAATCACCATAAGTCTGTCACCAACTCTTCTCTCATTAATGGAGGATAGGGAGTTAAAGAAACGTTTTCCTTCATGGATAAAAAAAAGACTTGAGCTCTTATCTAGTACACCTGCTTGCTTCAATGCTGCGGGGTATTACCTTGCTAATAATATTGAGAAACAATTAAACGACTGGAATAACTGTAATGGAGACTTAATAAAACGCTTCTCATCTCTACAAAATACTCAAGTAGTTGATTTGCTTACTTGTGCAGCTACCCATGGTTATCTTCCTCTTTTAAGAGAGAATCCTGAAGCAGTAAGAGGTCAACTCAATACAGCAGTTAGAGAGCATCAGAGAATATTTGGCACTAAGCCATTAGGAATATGGCTTCCAGAATGTGCATATTATGAAGGACTTGATTTATTAATATCTAGAGCTGGTCTTAGATATGCAGTTTTAGATGGTCATGGATTATTACATGCCAAGCCAAGGCCTAGATATGGACTTTATGCTCCAATTTGCAGTAAAAAGGGTGTTGCTTTTTTCGGAAGAGATAGTAATTCAACACTTCCAGTATGGTCAGCAAAAGAAGGTTATCCAGGTGATTCTGAATATCGTGAATTCCATCGAGATCTTGGGTGGGATATTCCTATAGAGGATCTAAAAAAATTTGGATTTAAAGAACATAGACCATTAGGAATAAAACTCTATAAAGTAACATCACAAAAAACTGAATTGAGCGAAAAAGTTAATTATCAGCCTGAATTAGCTCTAGCCAAAGTAAAAGAACATGCGAAAGATTACCTTCAAGGAAGAAAAAAGCAACTTCAAATTCTATCTAAAAATATTGATATTGATCCTTTATTAGTAGCGCCTTTTGATGCAGAACTTTTCGGTCACTGGTGGTTTGAGGGACCTATGTTCCTTGCGGAAATTTTTGCTCAATCCAAGAAGGAACAGATAGAATTCACTCGTCTTAGAGACCAACTAGCCAAAAGGCCTAGTATTCAACTATGTGA
Source organism: uncultured Prochlorococcus sp. (assembly GCA_902587615.1). GTDB lineage: Bacteria > Cyanobacteriota > Cyanobacteriia > PCC-6307 > Cyanobiaceae > AG-402-N21. The sequence continues at coordinate 59,929 of CACILY010000002.1, read as the reverse complement.
ACCATCTCCATCTAGCTGGGGACAAGGAGGGTTTCACAATTATTGGCTAAACGAAACGAATGCATGGATTGTTCCAGAATGGAATAAAGCCTCAGCGGCAATGATTAAAAGATGTACCCGTGGAGTATCTAGAGAGTCGGACATAAGACTTCTAGAGCAAGCGGGAAGAGAGTTACTTTTATCTCAATCTTCAGATTGGAGTTTCATACTTAGAGCAGGAACTACGACAGATTTAGCAAAAGAAAGAATACACCGACACTTAAATAGATTCTGGGACTTAATAGAAGCCGTAGATAGAGAAAAAGACTTACATGATCCTAATTTAAACTATTTAGAAAAAGAAGATTGTTTATTCCCTTTAATTCAAGCAAAAGATTGGTCTCAATTTAAACATTAAATTTATTGATTGATGGTTACAAACCAATCATTCCCAACTTTACGTTTATAGGAGCAATAAAAAAAAGCTTTAACATTACAATTAGCAAACGAGGGAGAGGAAGAGTATTAGCTAAAAATCCAAACCAATCTTCTTTAGGTAATTTAAAGAAAGAGGAGAAAAACAGACGAAGTCTTGCTTCATCAAAACTCATCAATCTGTCCAAGCCAAATTGATATAAGTTATGACGATAAACTAACTCCTTAGGCCAAAGTGCTTCCCACCCAATTTCAGCTAAACTCAAAGAGTTTAATGGAGGTTGTATTGCAATTGCATTAGCTAATTCATTAGCAAACTTTGGTGCTCTTCTTAATAGTGCCCCAACCATATATCCTGAGGCAGGGTGAACCATACTAGCAGAACCTCCAAAAGCAAGAAGAGCTTGATTCCTTTTAGGAAGAGGCAAGTTCATAGGGAACAAACAATTTTCTTCATGAATAATTTCTTTAATTTCAATACCTCTTCTATCAAGCCTTGATTTCAATCTTTTTTTTAAAGTTTCACACGAAACTGGAGGATAAAAAGCTAGAGAAGTTTCCTCAACAAAGTAAACGTCTTCTCCAAAATCCATAGCATATAAAAAAGTAGGAGGACCTTTTAATTCCTCTGCGTTAAGGTGATTTGAACGAAAATCCATAAGAACAAATTGATTCTTTTCAACTGGAGGAGCACTAAATTTCCCAACTATTCCATAAGCAGCTTGCTGTGCGATATGACTATTATCTGGTCTAAGAACAAATGGTGTTTTGTGTCCACTTGCATCAACAACTATTCTCGCTAAATATTTATTTCCAGAGATACAAAGTACCTCTGTATTTAAATCATTAAAAACAATATTTTCTACAGTCTCTATTTGCCAAACAAGTCCATTGCATTTATCTAATAGAGATCGTTGAAATGCCTCTTGATCAAAAAGGCCATAATCCAAATCATGCTTTACAGATACACAACCTTCTTGTGTGAGACCATCTCCAAAATAACTTGCAGTATTTCTCCAGCGATATGCTAATAAAGCCTCCATCTCAAGACTCTCTAATTCTTTTGCCCATATCCCATAGGTATTAGGCCAAGGTTTTTCAGGTGAATTAGAGGCTAAGGCTTTAACATTTAATCCTTGCTGAACAAATTCTGCTGCTATACATAGAGCGGCTGGACCAGCTCCCATTACTAAAACGTCAAAACAATTTTCCAATTTCAACTATTAGAACTAAGTTCTTTATCATTTTTCTCACTCGGCGGGATCTCTACTTGATTGTTTTCTTGAGATTCTTCTGGTTGATGAGGTACTAAAACAACTTCTGAAAGGCGATCACCTGAATCCAAGCGTTGCAATCTAACCCCAGTAGCGGCCCTAGATTGCTGAGAAATTTTATCTGCTCCTGTCCTTACGATCACTCCACGTTCACTCACCAACAAAAGTTCTTCCCCTTTACCTAAAACTTTTAATCCAACTAACTCATCATCTTTAATTCTGAACTTTATTGCCCGTAAACCCATTCCTGCCCTTTTTTGTAATCGAAATTGAGTAACGGGAACCCTTTTACCTAATCCGCTTGCGGAAGCAACCAAAACCCATGGACCTTCATTTACTCCTGAATCAGATTGGTTTTCCAGATTATCTTCAGGACTTTCATCAATACGATCTGCAAGTTCGGTAGGCAAAACATCCATACTTACTAAGGAATCACCTGACCTCAAATTCATTGATCTAACTCCTCTGGCTGTTCTTCCTAATGGCCTTAATTCCTCATCATTTAATCGGAAATGAATTGTCATTCCTGCCTTAGATCCTATTAAAACGCTGTCACCTGAAGCAGCAAGTCTTACCCAAGTCAAAGCATCTCCTTCTTCTAATCCAATTGCAATAAGACCATTAGCCCGGATCTTACTAAAAGCCGACAAAGGAGTTCGCTTAATAAATCCTCCTTTAGTTAGCATTAAAAGATGAGTATCCTCGTCAAAAGAACTAACAGATAACAATGAAGTTATGGCTTCTTCTCTTGGGATAGGCAATAACTGAACAATTGGAGTTCCTTTAGCAGCTCTACTACATTGTGGGACTCTATAAGCAGGTAAAGCATAAGCAACTCCTCTATCTGAAAAGAGAAGAAGAGTGTCATGATCATTACAACTAATAAAAATCTTTACTTCTTCTTCCCCTTGGCTACGAGTACCTGCTTTCCCTCTCGTTCCTCGACTTGTAGCTTCAAATTCATTTACAGGCATTCTTTTCAAATAACCTGTCTCTGTTAACAAAACAACCGATCTTTCATTGGCAATTAAATCAATATCTTCAAGACCTGCTCCTAGATTAAGAATTTCGGTACGTCGAGGAGAATTAAATTTGTCACGTAATTTCAATAGCTCATCTTGAATTAAACCAAAAACTCTTTCTTGTTTATCCAGAATATCTTTAAAATCCTTTATCTTTTCTATAAGTTCTTCATGTTCTAATCTGATCTTGTCAGACTCTAATGCAGTTAATCTTCTTAACTGCATTTGAAGAATTGCATCTGACTGTTTATCAGTAAGACCATGGATTTCTTGGAGCTTTTTCTTAGCACTTGCTGAATCTGAAGCCGCTCTTATTAAATCAATAATGGGATCTAAATTATCAAGAGCCAATAGAAGCCCTAAAAGGATATGATCTCTTTCTTCAGCCTTCTTTAGTAAGTAATTAGTCCTCTTTTTAATTGTATCTACTCTAAATTTCAAAAATACATCTAACATTTTCCTCAAAGAAAGTATTACAGGCTCACCATTAACAAGTGCAAGCATATTTGCACTGAAATTACTTTGTAATGGAGTAAGTTTAAATAAGTTATTTAAAACAACTTGAGGATATGCATCTCTCCTTAACTCAACCACAACTCTCATTCCATCTCTATCACTTTCATCTCTAATATCACTTATTCCTTCTAATCTTTTATCATTTACCATATCTGCAATACGTTCAATAAGAGCAGCCTTATTTGTTTGATATGGAAGCTCAGTAATAATCACAGCATCTCTATCAGGTCTTCCAGGAGTTTCAATTGTCTCAATTTCAGCAACTCCTCTCATAGTTATTGAACCTTTACCGGTTAGATAGGTTTCATTAATTCCACTCTTTCCTAATATTTGTCCACCTGTAGGGAAATCAGGACCAGTAATTATTTTCATTAAATCCTGATCAGTCAAATCAGGATTTGCTATCAATGCCATTAATCCATCAATTAATTCACAAAGATTATGAGGCGGAATATTAGTAGCCATACCTACGGCTATACCAGAAGAACCATTAAGCAATAGCTGCGGAATTCTTGCGGGTAATACTGTTGGTTCTTGCTGTGAACCATCAAAATTATCTATAAAGTCAACAGTTTCAGATTCAATATCTTCTAGCAAGCTGTCAGTAGTAAGAGATTGCAATCGTGATTCGGTATATCTCATTGCAGCAGGGGGATCATTATCTACTGAACCAAAATTCCCATGACCATCAATTAGAGGCATTTGCATGGAAAAATCCTGCGCCATTCGAACCAATGCGTCATAAACAGCTGTATCTCCATGTGGGTGATATTTGCCTAAAACTTCTCCAACGACACGAGCACACTTCCTATAAGGCCTATCACTAGTTAATCCCAATTCATACATTGCATAAAGAATTCTCCTATGAACAGGTTTAAGCCCATCCCTTGCATCAGGTAAGGCTCTACCAACAATCACGCTCATCGCATATTCCAAATAGGAACGCGACATTTCATTGCGCAAATCTGTCTGGATGATCCGATCGCCGGAATTCCCAGGACCACTATTACTTGGTCCCAATGGATCAGCCATGAAAAAGGGTTTTACCAATCTTTAAGATTATCTCGGCATTCGAGTCAGAAGTCACTAAAAAAAACCAAAAAATTGCAGTATGAGCACTTGATACAAATCTCTAGTAATGCAGGACAACAATAATCAATTAGAAATAACCTTTTCATGTGATATATGATCCACAAAAAATCTAATGGAGACCTTCGTTTTGGCAGCAAGATCTAATTCTTGTGAGGGGAAATTATTCCTTTTAAAACAATCACATGCCCCCCTTTAGCCAAAAGCAGTTCCTAAATAAATAATAAATTTCATCATCTATTCAGAACAAACAATGCTTTTTGCTCACAAGTTGGTAGTTTGACGGGACTTCATATAAGCCAAATGTGAATATTGAACTCGGTCATTCAAAAATTGTTCGTCGAGCCTATGGCATCGATGAAATTGCTCTTGTCCCTGGAACTCGAACAGTGGACCCCCAAATTACAGATACAAGCTGGGAGATTGGAGGAATCAAAAGAGAGATCCCAATAATTGCTAGCGCGATGGATGGCGTCGTAGATGTAAACATGGCAGTCTCCTTATCAAAACTTGGAGCATTAGGAGTACTTAATCTTGAAGGCGTTCAAACTAGATATGAAGATCCCAATCCTTTGTTAACGCAAATTTCATCAGTCAACAAAGATGAGTTCGTCCCTTTAATGCAAGAGATATATAAACAACCTATAAAAAAAGAATTAATTACGAAGCGAATAGAAGAAATAAAAATGCAAGGAGGAATCGCAGCGGTAAGTGGAACTCCTATAGCGGCAATGAAGTACAGGGAAATAATTGAAAAATCAGGAGCTGATATTTTCTTTGTTCAAGCAACCGTTGTTTCTACTGAACATATTGGTCCTAAAGGTACAGAAAGTCTTGACATCCAATCACTGTGCAAAGGAATGGGTATTCCCATCGCTGTGGGGAACTGCGTTACTTATGAAGTAGCAATGGAACTAATGCGGGCTGGGGCTTCGGCAATTCTTGTAGGTATTGGCCCAGGTGCAGCCTGCACTTCTAGAGGGGTTCTTGGAGTAGGAATTCCTCAAGCTTCAGCTGTAGCTGATTGTTCCTCTGCTCGTGATGAATATCAAAAAGAAAGCGGCAAATACATTCCTGTTTTGGCTGATGGAGGAATAGTCACTGGAGGAGATATCTGTAAATGTATTGCTTGTGGTGCTGATGCGGTCATGATTGGTTCTCCTATTGCACGTGCAGATGAAGCCCCTGGGAAAGGATTTCATTGGGGCATGGCTACTCCGAGTCCTGTTCTCCCGAGAGGTACGCGTATCAAAGTTGGTTCAACTGGCAGCCTTGAAAGAATTCTTCGAGGTCCAGCCCTTTTAGATGATGGAACCCATAATTTATTGGGTGCAATCAAAACATCTATGGGAACTTTAGGAGCCAGGACAATCAAAGAGATGCAAAAAGTTGAGGTGGTTGTTGCTCCTTCACTTTTAACTGAAGGAAAGGTTTATCAAAAAGCTCAACAGCTAGGCATGGGCAAATAATTATCTTTTCTTATTTCCAAACAACCCAATAAAGGTCTTAAGCGTTAAGATTATTGAATGTGGATAAAACCACATTCTCCTCACACACAACCTTGCCCGAATAATTCGGGCTTTTTGTCTTCTCCTTCATTCAATAGTCACAGTTCACATAAGAAATGGCACCTTTTGATTTATCAGGCAAAATACACTTAGTTAATTCCTCTCTATAAAACTCAATAGATATGTCAAGTGCTTCTGCTGTAACAGATTCATCCTTTGAACAGGAAGTGTTGAAAAGTGATCTTCCTGTATTAGTTGATTTTTGGGCCCCCTGGTGCGGACCATGCAGAATGGTTTCTCCAATAGTCGAAGAGATTTCAAAGGACTTCGAAGGGAAAATTAAAGTATTTAAACTGAATACTGATGAGAATCCAAATGTTGCCAGTCAGTATGGGATTAGAAGCATACCAACGTTGATGATTTTCAAGGGTGGTCAAAAAGTAGATACAGTTGTTGGAGCTGTTCCAAAAGCAACGCTATCAGGCACTATCTCTAAGCATCTTTAATTTCTAAAAGAAAATAGGTCTGATTTACTCAATTTTGCATCCTATATAAAGAAATAAGTGACCATTAGTCTTGGATTAATTGATTATGGGATGGGTAATCTTCATTCTGTATACGAAGCATTTAAGAGACTTAATCAAAAAGTTCAAATAATTAAGAATCCTAAGGATTTGATCAGTTGTAATGCATTAATTCTTCCTGGAGTAGGTTCTTTTGATCCTGCAATAGATAATCTAAAGAGAACTGAATTAGTTCCTGATATAAAAAGATGGGTTTCCGATGGTAAACCTTTATTAGGAATATGCCTTGGCCTTCAGCTTTTATTTGAATATAGCGAAGAAGGTAATTCAAAAGGACTAAGTCTTTTGAAGGGATCTATTAAACGACTTCCAAGCAATCAAAATGAAAGAATTCCTCATATGGGATGGTCACTCTTAGAGAAAACAAATGACTGTCCTCTTCTAAACAAGAATGAAAGCTCAAACTGGGTATATTTTGTTCATTCTTATTCAGCAATCCCTACAAACAAGAATGATCTTGCTGCCTCAGTAAAATTTGGAGAATCATCCATATCTGCAATTGTATGGAAAGATAACTTTGGAGCCTGCCAATTTCATCCAGAGAAATCCGGAAAAATTGGGCAAAAAATGTTATTAAATTGGATTAATTGGCTTGAAAAAGAATCATCAATTTCACTTTGAAAGGTAAGTTAAAGCTTATAAGAGGCAAATCATTACAAAGTCCTAAAGGACTTTGTACACGACCTACTACTTCAAAAGTTAGAGAGGCTGTAATAAACATTCTCCAAACAGAACTGAGAAACAGTCATTGGTTGGATATCTGTAGTGGCAGTGGTGTAATGGGATGTGAGGCCATCCAAAGAGGAGCAAGTCGGATTGTTTGTATAGAGTCCAACAAAAGAATTGCTGCTATTTGCAGAAAAAATTTAATTAGCACAGCTGCTGAGTCACTTGAATCCTCTCACCTTGAAGTTATATGCAATGAAGCCAGAAAAGTTTTAAAAGAGGGCTGCGAAAAATATTCAACTAAATTCATTAAAAAGTTCACTCATATAGATCCACGCTTTGACTTTGTATATATAGACCCTCCTTATGAGGCTAATCTCTACAAAACGATTCTACAAAATTTGTTGTTAGGGCAATGGATCAAACGGGATGCATTAGTCATATGCGAATGCTCAAAGAAACTAATCCCTGAAATACCTCCTCAATGGGAGATAAAAGATCAAAGAAAGTATGGAAGTATTTGCTTATTTTTTCTTACTCCCAATCTGGCATCGAACTCCCACGCCGATATTGATTCCAGGCGGCAACAAATAAGCCTAGAATGGTAATTGGCACTAATCCCAGAACAATTCCACAAAGAAGTGGTTCAATCATTTGACTCAATACCTAAGAGTATTAAGCACAATTCTTTCATGTCATAGAGGTTTTCGTGAGGAGGCTGTCATCAACCGCTGTAGTTAATTCAACAAAGGAGGGATTCCCTTTGAGAAAATTTGTTGTTGGAACAACAGTTTTATTAGTTTGCTTTTTTCTATGGTTTTTAAGTCCATATCAATCTGACCCTTATATAAAAGCAACTTTAAGTATTAAAGGTTCCATTGATAAAGGAAATAATCTGTTCAGGATGAACTGTGTAGGTTGTCATGGGATTTCCGCACAAGGCCTAGTTGGACCAGATCTTCACGATGTAACGACCAGACTGAATGACGCAACAATCATTAACCAAGTAGCAAAAGGACTAACTCCTCCCATGCCAAGTTTCGAAATTGAATCTGAATCAATGGCAGATTTAATTGCATATCTGCATTCTTTAACCTAGTAATTGGTTGATAATGAAGAAAAGAAGCACAAAAATAATTCTGGTTGAACCTATGGGACCAATCAATTTAGGAAGTGTTGCCAGATTATGTGAGAACTTTGGGGTAGATGAATTAAGACTTGTTTCTCCTCTCTGCTCAATTGAACATTCAGATTCAAGAAAAATGGCCTTAAAAGGAAAAAAATTACTCGAAACCGCTAAGCATTATTCAACTCTATTAGAAGCAATTTCAGATTGTCCTACAGTAATTGCAACTTGTGGAAGGAAAGATCATGGCACTATCCCTTTATATAGCCCTCAAGAAGCTTTAAACTGGCTAAGTCATAGGCCAGTAGTTCATCCTATTGCAATAGTTTTTGGAAGAGAAGATCGCGGACTAACAAATGAAGAGCTTCTTTTAGCAAATAAAGTTATTACTCTAAACACATATAAAGGATATCCCTCTCTTAACCTTTCACATGCAGTGGCAATAGTACTTCATGAATTAAATAAATATCTATTAATTGGAACGAATAATAGCTCGTTTAATTTCTTACTAAGAAATCCAGCACCACCTAAACAATTAAATGATTTCCTTCAAGATGCAGAAAACATACTTCTTGATATTGGCTTTTTACTTAATCACACTGCAAAAGCACGTATGCAAAAATTAAGAATCCTATTCCAAAGAGCAGAATTGAAAGAAGAAGAAGTATCTCTTCTTCGTGGAATCATTCGTCAGACAAGATGGGCAATAAATAAAAATAAAAATGATGATAACTAATCAATTGAAACTTTAAATATTAAATCAATGGAAATGAGAAGAAAATCCAACAAAATATTAATCCTGATTTTAAATGTATCTTTGATAGGGATTGCCTTGGGATCAATAATAGGATCATTATTAAAATTAACAGAATCTCAGAATGCAATATCACATTCTAATAAAAAACAAGATTTGGCTTCTATAAGGTTAAAAAATATTGGTGAAGCTAATAGCTTAATCATCGAATCTTTGAATAAAAAATGGGAAACTATTGCCCAAAAAAATAAAGATTTAAAAACCAGTGCATTTATTTTTTTAATTGACAAGAATAAATACGCAGAAATTTCTTCTGATGAAATCTCACCTGCTGCTAGCACTATAAAAATTCCTATTTTACTTGCAACTCTAAAGATGCTTGACAAAGGAAGTCTTGAATGGAATGAGAAATTAATACTTGAAAAGGAGTTAATTGCTAGTGGTGCAGGATGGATAGGTTATGAAAAGGTAGGTACTCTTTTCCCAATATATGAATTAGCAACGGAAATGATACGAATTAGTGATAATACAGCTACTAATATGTTAATTAAAAGGCTTGGTGGTATAGAAGCTTTAAATGAAAAATTAATTGACTTAGGTTTAGTAAATACTAAATTAAATAATTTATTACCTGATCTAGAAGGAACAAATAAAACTACTACAAAAGATCTAGCAATATCAATTGGATTAATTGATTCTGGAATGCTTTTAAGCCCAAGATCAAGAGATCTCTTCAGAGAAATTATGAGCGAATCAAAAAGCAACAACTTACTTCCAAAAGCAATTTTAAAAGGTATTGGAGGAAGCGCTCAAAATATAGACTATGGACTATTAATAAAAGGCTATAAGGTATATAACAAAACTGGTGATATTGGAATTACCTATGCAGACGCAGGTCTTATCCAAATGCCTGACAATTCAAGAGCTGTTGCTGCATTTATTGTCCAAGGTCCTTTCAATGACCGCAGGTTACCTGAACTCATCAGACAACTAGCCTCAGAGGCAATAAAAGAGATAAAACCCTCTTCTGAACTCGAATCTAATCTTGAGAAGGGTTTTTAGAGTTATCTACATTTATCAACCTTTTTTTAAGATAACCAACCGCTAATAGGCCTACCTATGAAACAATCCAGAACAACAGAAAACATTTGCCAGTGAGTTCACCTAGGAAGCGCAGAGTCTTCCCTTTCACAGCAGTGATTGGTCAAGAAGAAATGAAACTAGCTCTTTTGCTCAATGTTATTGATCCTCGAATTGGAGGAGTAATGATTATGGGTGATAGAGGAACAGGGAAATCCACGACAATTAGAGCGCTTGCTGATCTCCTTCCAGGGATAGAAGTAGTAGAGGGAGATCCCTATAACAGCTCCCCCTCCGACCCTGATCTTCAAAGCACAGAGGTACGGCAGCGTCTTGAGAGCAATGAAGCTCTTACTACAAGCGAGAAACAAGTTCCGATGGTAGATCTTCCACTTGGAGCAACAGAAGACCGTCTATGCGGAACTATTGATATTGAGAAAGCTCTAAGTGAAGGCGTAAGAGCCTTTGAGCCTGGACTTCTGGCTAAAGCCAATAGAGGTTTGCTTTATGTAGATGAAGTTAATCTTCTTGATGACCACTTAGTAGATGTTCTTCTTGATTCAGCAGCTTCTGGTTGGAATACTGTAGAAAGAGAAGGTATTTCAGTTCGGCACCCAGCAAGATTTGTTCTTATTGGCTCGGGAAACCCTGAAGAAGGAGAGCTTAGGCCTCAACTTTTAGATCGTTTCGGAATGAGTGTAGAAGTCCGCACAGTTAGAGAGGCAGAACTTAGAGTTCAAGTAGTAGATCAAAGGACAGCATTTGATAATGATCCAGAAGCTTTTTCCACATCAAAACAATCCATCCAAGATGAACTTCAAAAAAAAGTTGTAAACGCACAGGATCGACTTGAGGGAGTGAACATAGATGACGAACTTAGACTTAAAATTTCTGCTGTATGTGGAGAGCTTGATGTAGACGGTCTTCGTGGAGATATTGTCACGAATAGATCTGCAAGGGCCTTGGCCGCGTTTGAAGGTCGCACAGAGGTATCAGAAGAAGACATCGCTAGGGTTGTATCTTGTTCCCTCAGACATCGATTAAGAAAAGATCCTTTAGAACAAGTAGACTCAGGAGATAGAGTAATTAAAGCTTTTTGTAAAATATTTGAAATGAGTGAAGATAGTAATCAAATAAACTTTGAATTAAAAATAGCGGACTAGAACTTGAGAATAATCGGAATTGATCCAGGATTAGCCAGGGTTGGATATGGACTAATCGACTCAATTAATGGCCATCAAAAAATGCTGGATTGTGGAATTATTTCCACCGAAAAAAATCAGAGCGAAGGAACACGCTTAGTTGAAATAGTTAACGATTTAAATGAGTTAATCATTAAATGGAAACCTGATATTGCAGCTGTAGAAAAATTCTTTTTTTACCGCTCTAGCACCACAATAAGTGTCGTTCAAGCTCGAGGGGTAATAATCATGACACTAGCAAAATTAAAAATTCCAATAAAGGAGTTCCCACCAATGCAAATAAAACTAGCAATCGCAGGATCAGGGAAAGCAAATAAGCAGGAAGTCCTAGAAGCTGTAATGCGAGAATTAATTTTAGAGAATCCACCCAAACCAGATGATGCAGCTGATGCCTTAGCTATTGCCCTTACTGGCTTATTTCAATAAATTATTTTTCTTATGAGAAGTTAGATCTGCTAAATTAACTATGAAATTTAAAAATAAAAAGCCTATTCAAAGAAAGAAATATCATCAAAAGAGGCTTAAAGAATTAGTGAATGTTGAAAAAATAATTCTAGAAAAAGTAAAAGATGTTTTAAAGAGGAGACTAAAACTTGAATCACCAAAAATGTATATAGGAATTTATTGGCCTTTAAATGGAGAAATTGATTTAAGGTCCTTGAGATACAACTTAGATGTTCGGTTAGCACTACCAAGCTGCAATCAACAAGGAGAAATTATTTATCGTCCTTGGACTGACAATGATCTTCAAAAGGATGCTTGTGGCATCCCAGCCCCACTAACTCAACAAGCTCTAGAGCCTAGTGATATTTCAACTTTATTTATTCCTGCCATTGCGATTGACAAGCAAGGTGTTCGATTAGGCAATGGGGGAGGATTTTATGACAGACTAAGAAGAGATAAACTATGGAGATCAATTTCATCTTTTGTTGTACTTCCCAAATGCTGCGTTTCAGATATACCTTTACCAAGAGATCCTTGGGATATTCCATTTAAAAGCTGGATTACTGAAGATGGAGAATGCATGACAAATTAGCTAATTAATTGATTCATCATCCTATAAATTATTCATAGGAGTTCATTTTATGACTGAGCAAACTCTACCTCCCCAAAACAAAAGTTTTGGAAGTCATTCCCTAGATAAAATAGTATCAAGACTAAAAGGAACAACTGATCCTAAAAGAAGATATGAATACGTTCTTTGGCTATCTAAAAAACTCCCTACTCTTCCAAAAGAAAAACACCTCAAAGAACTTAAAGTAAAGGGATGTATCTCAGAAGTTTATATACTTGGTGAGCTATCAAATGGAAAAATTCATTGGAGCGGCTATTCAGATGCCCTAATAACTAAGGGTCTCTTATCTCTATTGATAGAAGGTTTAAATAATCTTTCACCTCAAGAAGTGCTAAATATTGATGAGGGTTTCATTAAAGAGACTGGTCTGCAAACTAGTCTTACACCTTCAAGAGCTAATGGATTTTTAAATATTCTTCTAAATATGAAATCGCAGGCACACCATCTTTGGGAAGGGACCTCCTCTCCATTAAATAAATCCTAAATATGACTGAGTCAGAAATTATGAAAAAAAAAATTAAAGTCGGGCTTTTAGGCCTTGGAACAGTAGGGACAGGAGTTGCGGAGATTCTTCAAACAGCCAAAGGACGAAATCCACTTGTCTCAGATATCGAATTGGTTCGTATCGCAGTTCAAGATACCTCCAAAAAACGTTGCATTTCTATCCCTGAATCTCTTTTAACCCAAAGTGCACTTGAAGTTGTTGATGATGACTCTATTCAAATAATAGTTGAAGTTATTGGAGGAATAGAACCAGCAAGAGAATTGATACTTCGAGCTATTTCATCAGGAAAATCCGTAGTAACTGCAAACAAGGCCCTTATAGCCAGACATGGTGAAGAGATTGCCAAAGCGGCTAATGATGCTGGGGTATATGTACTTATTGAAGCAGCAGTAGGAGGAGGGATCCCAATTATAGAGCCGCTAAAACAATCACTTGGAGCTAACAGAATCACACAAGTTAGTGGAATCATAAATGGAACAACAAATTACATTCTTAGTCGAATGTCAAAAGATGGCTCTGACTATCAAGAAGTCTTGAAAGATGCTCAAGAACTAGGCTATGCAGAGGCAGATCCCGCAGCCGATGTTGAAGGACAAGATGCTGCAGATAAGATTGCAATATTAAGTGGACTAGCTTTTGGTGGTGCAATAAATCGAGAACGGATTCCAACAAAAGGTATAAATAAACTTCAAAGCCAAGACATTACTTACGCTAATAAACTTGGTTATGGAATAAAACTCCTTGCAATAGCAACAGCCATTGGAGACAACAAAGAAACAGCCTCCTCTCTACCCTTAGCTTTATGCGTTGAGCCAACCTTAGTTCCAAAAGAACATCCTTTATATGGTGTAAATGGAGTAAATAACGCAATCCTGATAGATGGCGATCCAATAGGGGAGGTTATGTTTTATGGACCTGGTGCAGGCGCAGGTCCAACAGCATCAGCAGTTGTAGCGGATATATTAAATATTGCAGGAGTGCAAGTATTGAATAATTCACTGAATTCATTAGACCCATTACTGTCCGCGGCCTACTGGAGAGACTGCCATTTAGTAGAGGAAAGGGAAATACTGCAAAAGAATTATGTCCGATTAATAACTGAAGACAGTCCAGGCGTAATTGGCAAAATCGGAAGTATCTTCGGAGATAATGATGTCTCTATTCAGTCAATAGTTCAATTTGATGCAAATGATATTGGGGCTGAGATAGTTGTAATTACTCATCAAGTCAAAAAAGGAGCTATCTCAAACTCTCTTTTAAGCATCCGAGAATTGACTGAAGTCAAAAGCGTAGAGGCTCATATGGGTTGTCTTTAAATCCCGGTAATTGTGGCTAAAAGTGACTAAAATTGCTATTTATAAACTTAAATATAATTACTTAAAAGAATTAGGTTAGACGACCTGATTCTTTTATAAACCTTCTTTATTAATTTAGACCCATTCTAATGAAGGCAAATATAAATAAAAGCAAGCAATCAATACATCAAGGAGATTGCGTACGGCTGATTAATGATAAAAGGCTTTTTCAAGTATTAGGAATAGATGACCTGCATCAAAGATGCTGGGTTAGAGATTGGCCAATGGTTAAAAATGGCTCGCCAGTTTATGAAATTTCCATGAAGCAAATTGTTATCTCTACAAATTAAAATGGATTCAAGGAAAAATGATCCTAGAGAGATAAAAACAAAAGTTGATAGTTATTATAAAAAAAAGAGTTACTCATATCTTCTGAAATTATTGACAATATTCATTCTATCAATTACTCAACTCAGCTGCTCTCCAGTAAAAAAACAAAACAGAATAATTATTGCTAGCGCTGGTAAGATTGATTCATTAGATCCAGCCCAAGCAAGTACATTAAGAGCTCTTCAACTTATCAGTGCATTAGGAGATCCTCTTTACAGAATTGATTACGAAGGGAATCTAATTCCTAAGCTTGCAAAAGAGAAACCAAAGGTTTTTAATAATGGTTTAACTATAGATATTCCCCTTAGAGAAGGTGTACTTTTCCATGATGGAACAATTTTCAATGCAAAAGCTATGGAATTCAGCCTTAAAAGATTTATGAAGATAGGAACGCAGAGTTATGTTATATCGGACAGAATAAAAGATATAGAGACTCCGAGTAGTTACCTGCTTCGAATACATCTAACTAAGCCTTCTTCTTCAATAAATGGTTTACTGACTTCAATAAACCTTACTCCCATTTCACCCACTGCATACGCTAATCACAAGGATGTATTTCTCAACAAAAAATTTATAGGTACAGGACCATATAAATTAATAAGTTTTCAACCAGAAAAACAACGAATTGAGCCCTTTGATTCTTACTGGGAAAAATCACCACAAAACGAAGGAATTGACTACATAAACTTTATTAATTCATCATCTCTTTTTGGAGCTATTAAAAGTGGTGAAGTAGACCTGCTCCTATCAAACTCAGTTGAAGATGGACATCGACTTGCATTGAACAGAATGTCTCAACAAGGAAAACTTCTTGAGGGAGAAGGACCTGCAATGGAAATTGGTTATATAACTTTCAAAACTAATTCTGAACCACTTAACAATAAATTAATTAGGCAGGCTCTTTCTTACTCTCTAAATAGAAAACTTATTACTAAAAAAGTGAGTTTTGGACTAAGAGAACCATTAAGATCTATTGTCCCACCTATATTAAATAAAGATAATAAAAATCTTTGGCCTGAATACAATCCTCAAATAGCCAGAGAGTTATTACAATCATCAGGGTATTGCTCTAAAAAAAAGCTGGAAATTCCTTTAACATTTAGATCAAATGTGCCAGCAGATAAATTATTAGCATTAATTTGGCAAGAACAAATAAAAAGAGATTTGTCAGATTGCATGATATTAGAATTAAATGGCGTTGAATCAACCACTGTTTATAAACAATTATCAGAAGGTGTTTATTCGGCAGTAATTCTTGATTGGACAGGTGCTTATCCTGATGCAGAGGCATACCTTTCTCCTCTTTTAAGCTGTGAAGAAATAATCAAAGACAAATGTTTATCTGGAGAAGCCGTAATAAGTGGAAGTTTTTGGGGCTCTCATGAAGTTCAACAAGGTTTAAATCAATCAGAAAAGAATCAAGGATTTAATCGATTACAAGATTTAAAAGAAGTAGAGCAATATGCACTAAAAGGAGCTGCCTATCTTCCAGTTTGGCTAGTGAAGCCAAGGGCATGGGCTCAATTAAATATAAGCAAGCCAGAATTTGATGGGAGTGGCCTTTTACTTCTTGATCGAATAAAGAAGCAAGTTGAGTGAATAGACAACGCGCTTTATTTAAATATTTAGCCTCCAGGCTTGCAATAGCACCATTAATGATTTGGTTGATTTCAAGCTTAGTTTTTGTCTTACTAAGAATTGCCCCAGGAGATCCAGTAGATGCGATTCTTGGAAATCGAGCTAATGAAGTAGCAAGGGAAGCATTAAGAGCAAAACTTGGTCTAGATTTGCCTTTGATAAAACAATATCTAATTTTTATATTAAACCTACTAAATGGTGATTTAGGCAAGTCATTAACAACTCAAGAGCCCGTAAGTGAGATTATTTTACGATCTTTACCTGCAAGTATCGAACTAAGTTTTTGTGCATTAGTTATAGCTATTTTAATTGGAATAATTGTTGGATTTCAAGGAATCTCAAATCGAAATAAAAGGACTGATTTAATAGGACGAGTTTATGGAATCAGTACCTACGCGATACCACCATTTTGGGCAGCAATGATTGTCCAATTAATATTTGCAGTAACTCTAGGCTGGCTTCCCATTGGGGGTAGGTTCCCTCCCACTTTAACAGAGCCTAATATTACAGGTTTTCTCTTGATAGATAGCATTTTAAATAGAGATTTAATATCACTTCAAGGAGCTATAAGACATATTCTATTGCCAGCTAGTACTCTTGGAATTCTACTAAGTGGAATATTTAGCAGATCACTAAGACTTAATCTAGAACAACAACTTGATTCACCTTTTGTAGAGGCGGCTAGAAGTAGAGGGATAAGTAAATCTAGAATTATTGTCAATCACGCATTACCAAATGCATTACTGCCCATTCTTACAATTACAGGCCTAACAATTGCATCTCTTGTTGGAGGAGCCCTTCTTATTGAAGTAACCTTTTCTTGGCCTGGAATAGCTTTAAACCTTCAGGAAGCAATAAATCAAAGAGATTATACAGTTGTTCAAGGAATAGTTGTAGTAATATCAAGTCTAATGGTATTAATTAGTTTAACAGTAGATATGATAATAGCATATGTAGATCCCCGAGTACGTTATTAATTAGCTATAAGTTTTTTCACTATAGATCTATCTAATATATGAAATTTTAAGCCATCTTTTACTTGGTTAGTTGATATATAAACACTTTCACCTTCTTCTAGTTTATCTAAGAAGTTAACTATCTTTTCTGCTAATAAGCTCTGTACAGATAGAGGGTGAAATCCAACAAAAGATTCTCCTATTTGAAATACATCTTTACCAGTTGATTGATTTAATTGGCCTTTGACCCTGATGGGTGAAAAATGACTAGCTCCCTCTATAAGTAAGATTCTACTTAGCGGATTAGGTTTTGTTGCCATTAAGAATTGAAGTTGCTCAGTAATAGCAGGTGTAATCAAATCAAATGTTCCGCCGGTTAAAAAAACAGGTATGTCTATTTGCATAACTGAAGATGTTGGCCAAAGCAAGCTTCCAAAACTATTAAGTCCCACAATTGCTTTTAAATCTTTAAGTTTTGGTTGAGGTTGAAGTTCAAAATCAACAATTTGACATTGAAGTATTGCAGAAAGATTAGTTATTGAGAAGTTATCAAGAGATTTTTCGCATCGACTATCTAAGTTTTGCTGAGGAAATTCACCTGATGATAAGAAAGCAGTTAAAGAGCCAAGTGAATGCCCCATAAGAATCAAGTCTTCTGAATCTATATCGAAAATTCCTTTATCTTTAGCTCTAAGTACTTCCCGAATATCAGCCAGACGATCAGGTATAACTTCCAATCCTGGAGCAGGAAGCTTCCCTTCCAAAAGGGCCTTTAATGAGTCTGAATTACTGCCTGGATGGTCAAGTAAAACAATAGGCCATCCATTATGAGCAAGACTTCTTGACAACCAACGGAAATGTTCTCTATCCCCACCTAAACCAGGCATAAAAACTATCCAACTTGATCTTTTTCTCTCTCTTAAATATGGACTCCATATTTCAATGCTCAAAGGCTCTGAACGATGTGTAACTTCTAATTCAAATAATTCATAATTAGACTCTTGTAATTCATTGGATAAAATTTCTTCTTTTCTTGATATTTTAGACTGTAAATTAAGACCAGCCAAATTCGATAATAGTTCTTCTTGTTGACTTATTTCTTTTCTCCAACTATTTGCCACTTTGACCATTCCATCTAAATCAAGATGAATTACTTCAACTGGTATTGACTGAACAAGGTCTAAAAGAGTTACTTCTTCTTTGCTTGTAAGCAAGGTCTCCAAAGTATTAGCAACGGTTATTCCAGATGTATCTTCATCTAGCCTGATTAGATCGCTAATTTCATCTAGCATCTTGCGGCCAAACCAACTTCTAAGAAGTTGCAGAGACATTTCCTTATCTTTTATAAACGGTGTTTGAAAAAATTTAACTAGACCAACTCTGCTTTTAAAGCCAAGTAAATTCAACCAATTAGAGAGCTCAGAATCTCGTGATGCTTCAGTGTCATTAGCCCAATCATTCAACTCCTCTATGGATATAGGAATCGACATATCTTCAAAATGAAGTTCAAATCTTTCCGCCGCATGAATAAAATAATCGCTACTAAAACCTGTCAAGAGGCCACTGATAAGCCCAAGAGCTATTAATCTTTTACGTAAGCTCTGTAATGTCAAAGAAAATTCCCCAAAAGTGGTGGGATCAATTTCCCAAAAAGCTTCAAGTAGTTAGTCAAGCACGCCTATGGGCTTCCATAGGCGCAGGAGGTGTTCTTTATTTAAGCCCCTTAGTGTTTAATGGCTTAGGTTTATCTCCTACAGAAATAGGAATAGGGATAACTTGCGCTGCTTTAGCGGGGACTATTTCAAGATTTATAACTGGTATTTTTTTAGATAAAGGAATCAATTGTTCTACACCCATAAAAATCGCTGCACTTTTAGTAGTTCTAGCTGATATAAATCTTCTTTTATCCCAAGACTTTAACAGTTATGTACAGGGGCAAATTCTATTAGGAACATCAGCTGGTATCTACTGGCCTTCTGTGGAAATGACAATACCAATTAGCTGCGAAGATCGATTCTCAACAAGTAAAGCATTTGCTCTTGCTCGAAGTGCAGATGCTTTAGGAATAAGCATTGGTGCACTAATTGGAACCATTGCATCATCGCTTGGGGCTATTCGATTAATCTATGTAATAGATATAATTTGCATGTTAATTCTTTTAAAATTACTAAGATACGAAAAGCTATCACAGGTAATCGAAAAAAGCGAAGTCAAGAAATCTACTATACAAAGATTTTTAAAATTTAAATCTACATTGAATACAAATAATGTCTGGGTGAATAAATTAATAAGACTTTTAATTCTAAGTTTATTTTGTACTGGTATGCTTTCATTGTTACAAAGTGGTCTGCCTTTAGATCTAGTCAAAGGAGGTATTAATAGGCCTGAATTACAAGAAACTCTTAGTGGTTTAATAATAGCTATTCAATTAATATTATTACTTATATTTCAATGGCCAATTGGTAATTGGCTAAGTCATAAGAATCTAGAATTCAGTCTTAAACTAAGCATAATTTGCCTAGGATTAGGATGTTTAACACTCTCTATCTCTAGCATTTTTACAAATGGTTTATATTTAGCATTATTATCTTTGATACCTATTGCGATAGGCTTAACGGCATTTCTTCCAACAGCGACAGAAGCGATCATAAAAATAGTGCCTTTATCAAACAGAGGAATTGCTATGGCTATGTACTCTCAGGTATTTGGTATTAGTGCATTGATTTCTCCATTAATATCTGGAATTATTATTGAAAGCTATGGAAGTGGATATCTTTTATGGTTAATAATGTTTATAATTTCCATCCCAGCATTTTTATTAATAAAAAGAATGAATTAATCATTATAGGAATACTGAATAAGTTCAATTATTATTTTCTATTTCTAATAATCTTCTTTCTCTTAAAAAGAGGAATAATGGTCCAGAAAATGCAAAAGCGATAATAAAAGTACCTACTATAACAATCCAAAGGTTTTTCATATTGAGTCTTCTAGACTCATTTATTATCCAAATAAACATAGCACCCGAACTTATTAAAAGATCTCTAGATAAAGAACTAGCAGCTGGATTAGCATTAGCTAATGTAATGAATTTATCTATTTCAAAACCTGGCCCATACAATTTCATAAACTCAATATTCGCCAGAGTAGGAAGAATGGCTCCAGCTATAGCAAAACCAAAATAAACCCAAGCAATAGAATGACGAGAGAGAAAGTTCATAACATTCAAAAAAATATAATCTAATGAATTTAGAAAGACATTTTACAATTAAATCTTTAAAAATTATTACCCTTTAAGAAGATAGTAAAACAAATTCTTAAGTGAGCTAACTCTTTAATCAGAATAAAACTTGACCCTAAAAAAGGGATTAAATTGATCATGAAGAATTTGGATTTAAACGAATTTTCAGACCTGCCAAAATTAAAGCTTGCTGTTATAGGCCATGTGGAATGGGTGACCTTCATAAAAGTAGATAATCTTCCAAAAGAAGGAAGAATTTCACATTCTAAAAAATATATAGAAGAGCCTGCGGGAGGTGGTGCAGTTGCAGCCGTACAAATGAGAAATTTGACAAATAGAGATGTTCATTTTTTTACAGCACTTGGAAGAGATGAGATCGGTGAGAAAAGCAAGCATAGACTTGAAAATCTTGGGCTAAGTCTTCATATAGCCTGGAAAGATAAACCAACAAGAAAGGGTATTAGTTTTGTAGATCCCAATGGGGAAAGAGCAATAACTGTTATAGGGCAAAGACTTCAACCAATTTACAAAGACGATCTTCCCTGGGATGAATTATCAACATTTGATGGGGTCTTTTTAACTGCTACTGATACAAAATGCATACAAGCTTGCAGGGCCGCAAAAGTATTAACTGCTACTCCCAGATTAGGTATTGAAATTCTTAAGGGATCAAAAGTAAAACTTGATGCACTTATTGGAAGTGGCCTAGATCCTGACGAACAAATCAACCATAATGAACTTCAAAATCGAGCCAAAGTGATCATAGAGACAGAAGGTGAATTAGGAGGAAGAGTCTATCCAGGGGGTCGATATGAAGCCCAAAAATTATTTTCTCCTTTGATAGACGCTTACGGGTGCGGCGATAGTTTCGCTGCTGGAGTTACAGTTGGGTTAGCCGCAAAAGTGGAACTTCGTAAAGCAATAAGCATCGGTGCCCATTGCGGCTCAAGATGTGCAAGCTATTTTGGACCATACCCTTTTATTAACTAATAAAATTGCTCCTGCGACATGGAACAAGCAACGATTCAAGATAAGATTAAGAACAAAGATTCATCTTCTAATGGAAGATTGATTGAAGGGAATAAAAGCAAAAGTTTAACTATTTATAATTTTATAGTTTCTATAATTACAATTTTGATTTTATTCTTACAATCAATCTATATTTTATTATCTTGTTTCAGAAGAGGATTCTTTAAAAAAGAAGTTCTTACAACAAAAAGCAGCCTAGGTTTTGATATAATAATAAAAAATTAACTCTATCTAATCATAAATATAACTGGTCACAGTAAAATTATAATGCTTTAATAAACAAAAGGTCCTAAAATAAGTCTCAATGAAGTTGATCATTGGAGTTGGTTTCTTTTTTACTTCATTAATCCTTGCATTTATTATATTAAGTTCAAAGAGAAATCGTCCTAGAGAAAGATCTCTTATAAGCAGATTTAAGTCCAGGTTTAAAAATAAAGATAGGCGTAGAGAGAGGATAACAGAAGAGTTTTCATATTCTCTTATGACTGATCCTGAAATTAATATCACTATTGGTACTTGGTATAACGAAGACGAGCTTAGAGAAAAAGCTGATATTCATCGAGCTCGCCTAAGTAAGCATGGCCGTTCAAAGATAAATGGGGAAATGTTATACTTAGGGCCAAAAGGAGGAGTTTATAAACTTACACCTGAAGGCAAAAAGAAATATTTGTAAATAAAATGTTATCAGCATAATAACAAAAATACTTTAATAAGTATCTCAATAAATAAAGTAATTTTTCATATTAACATTATTTATTTTTCTTATTATTAAAACCTAATAGATGTTGTCTAATTCACAAAACATACGATTATCTATTAAGCTACATTTTTATACTCTCCAAAATCTCTGTTTGCCCAATGATTTAAATCAATGAGGTGTGATTTAGCCAGTCCGGTTTCTTCAACCAAAGTTGGTGTTTGTCTCTCGATTGAGACCTCTTCCTCAAAGGTAGATTCATTCTTTTCATAAGATTGCAGAGAAATTTTCTCCCTATAACCTTTTGCAAGCTTTTCGATAGAAAAACCCTTTGGGGTTGGTCTTCGAGGCCAGAATTTGTTCAATTTTTAATTAAGCTGTATTTACTTAAAGAAACCAATAAATTGCTAAAGATGCAATTATTTGAAAAATGAATTTTTTATAAATAAAATAATCGGATGCAGAATTAGAGATTTATCAACTTTTATTTTCAACTACCAGGCATTGCAGGTTTATATCCCGACCCACCCTCAACACACTCAAGACTTTCTCTTGTAGATACGCCTGTTATAGGATTAGTCCCTTCAGCAATAGAACAAAGATTCTTCTGATCATCACTATCTAGAACTGCATATGTAAAATCTGCGCCTTCAATTTTGGCACCGGCAAAACTGCTTCCAGATGCAATCATATTTATGAGGAGGGCATTTCGAAGATCTGTCTTTTGAAAATTAACTCTATCGGAAAGTGTATCGGAAAGATTAACTCCGTTTAAATTTGAACCTTTAAGATCAGAAAGAGTAAGAACTGTTCCATGAAGATCAACATCGCTAAAATTAGCGTCCCTTGCTACAGCTCCTGCAATTGAGGATTTGGACAAATCTTGTCCATGAAAATCAAACCCAGTTATATCTGAGCGAACATAGTTAGGAACTTCTTCCCCTTCCTGCAAACCTGCTATCACAGTAGAACAGTTAGAAAAGGAGAAGGTCAGAATCAGAGCAAATGCCAGAAGAGTTCTTCCAAGAAGATTTAACATCATCAATAATGAGATAGATAAAAGAGCGCGTTCCTTAATTATCTTCCTTAAGAAAAGGACTTACTATAGATATAAAGAAGCAGTTACCTTTTTCAATGCTTATAAATTTTACAGACAGGAATCATTTCAAAGAGGACTTCCTGAAATGTATTGATGAATTGCTGGATTAATCCAATATAGGCTTACAAAAACCATTAACAAAACATTAAATCCAACCAAAGCACCTCCCATCATCATCACTTGTTGACTATTAGGCTCTATTTTCTCAACTTGATTAGAGACGAACTGCTGATACTCCTCTTTCATTAAATCATTTATTTAATCACAAGTGAATATAACTAATAAAATTATTCATTGTGGTTCATCTATAAAGCAAAGAGATGAGAATTTTAAGTTTTTAGATTTTTTTTATATTCTAATTAGCAATCCAAATCAGTTTAAAATTAAAATCCTAAGTAAAAGATCCTATTCATGCCTCTAATATCTGTTAGGACATCCTTAACTGATGTCAAAAATTCAAAAGAAATTCTAAAAGCACTTTCTGAAGAACTAGCCAAGTCAACAGGAAAACCAGAGCAATATGTAATGACTCTCATGCAGAATGATTTGCCTATGACATTCGGAGGGAATAATGATCCATGCTGCTATTTGGAAATAAAATCTATAGGTTCTCTAAAGCCTAATGAAATGGCAGAAGTCTTCTCAAAGATCATTTCAGATATGATGAAAATACCTATAAACAGAATATACATATCATTTGAAGATGTTGAGCCATCGAGATGGGGATTCAATGGAAAAACATTTGGATAACAACTAGGAATACAAAAATAACTTAAGTAATTTGCAACTTGAATTAATAGTAGTGTTGCTTAACACTTGACCCACTTGATTTAAGTGGGATCTTTAATAGTGTGTACAAATTAAATTGATGGTCAACTTATTTCTCTTTCTAATTATTTCTCTGGGAATTGGTGCCGCAATACTTTTTATCAATAAAGGGGAAAAAGCAACGGAGATAAAATCATTACTCCAAGAACTATGGAGCAATACAAAAGTTCTTGCAAATACCCTTAAAAAACTATTTATCTTAATTAAGGGCTTAATAGTAGAAGAAGAATTAGAAAGTTCTACTTCAAAGGAGCAATCAATCCCTGATGCTCTGTCAAACGAAGCAGAAGAGCCAGCTTCACCTTCAAGTCAAGATTCTTCTCCCCCAGAGAATAAAGCGCCAGTCTCACCTTCTCCTTCAAGTCAAGATTCTTCTCCCTCAGAGAATAAAGCGCCAGTCTCACCTTCTCCTTCTGTAACTAAAGAATCTAATAAAGATAATGATCTCTGAAAATTATAAATAAATTACGCCTTATTTTTTAATCCTTAGATCCTCTCCATAAATTAATCTCTTAACATGTCTTTTTCTATAGTCACTATCTAGTGTATCTAAAAGAAATCTCATTAAATTATTTACTAATTTCTTTGGTTTCTTAATATTATAATTAAGCTTTTTAGGTTTTAATTTTGATCTAATTCCAGGTTCTATTTGATCTGATTGTAATTGAATCTTGCCTTGATCTAAAAGGTCAGAATTAGTTCCATTTTCAATCATGGGTTAACCTGATAATAGAACCTGATAATAAACACATAACACATTGCAAACCCTTTAATGAAGAATAGTTTTCAAGATTAATTAATCTAGCTATAAATAAAAGTAGTGATATTGAAATGAACCTGGCATACATTCTCGTTCCTATTTTGGGAATAATCCTATGTCCTTTTACTTTGCTCTATTTTTGGGATTTAGCCAATAGATCACAAAAAAGCAAAAGGATATTGATTTAAATATCACTAGAGAACTCAAATAAAACATTCTTCATACCTAGCTCTTCAGCTCTTAATTCCATTTTTCGATTATCCATCTCTATCTCCTTACGAAATTCTCCTGCCTCTTTACTTTCATTGGTTGAGGCTGGGACTCCATCTAAGACATCAAAGAGTATGTTTTTAAGGTCGTTTTCGCCAAGAAGTGAGTTAGACATCTTTTTGAGAAGCAGAGCTTAGTTATTTTCTAGCAATTTTTTCTAGAAAAAAGTTTTGAATTTTATCCAATGTTACTTTCTTAGACAAATTCACTTACCTCTTTTCTTTATGCAAATTATTTTTTCTTTGATTTCTTTTTCACTTCAATGAATTAAAAGCTTAATAGAAAGCAAGAATTTCAAAAATCATAGTGAATTAGTTTTAATTTTTCTCCTAATTAACCGTTTGAATTCCATCGAATGGTACTGATATTCGTTCATCAAGCGAAATTAAACCAAATAGATTATCGAATCAGAGACTTTTTCATTTAATTAAAATGTACAATCTAAGTCTTTCAGATAGTTAATAAAATGAATAAAAAAACCTCGCTGTTAACGAGGTTTTTTAATCATTTCCAGGAAATGATTATAAGATAATGTTGAGACTTTATATTAAGTTAAGCCGCTGAAGTTCCAGTAACATTACCTACTGCATTGGCAACTCTTCTAAAGTCAAAGCCCATTGCACGTAATGCATGCCATAGGTGACCTTGGATAAAGAAAAATCCAAAGTAGTAATGCACATTGCTTATAGCAGCACGAGTAGTGTGCCCCCAAAATGCATTACCATCAGAGAGATCTCCTGTATCAATCCAATAAGGTGAGATTCCAAATTTAAAGGCCAAAGGTTCTCCATAAAAAGCCTCTGGATAAACAGTGGTATTAGATGCACACCAGAAAGCTGCAACAATTGCCATCCAGCCAATACCTGCTAGAGACCAAGAAAGTACAGCTTCTGAGCCAAGCAAACCAGCTCCTTTGAATTTGTCATAGTCACCAACTTGACGAGTAGCTATATGCCAAGCTCCTCCGCTGATTTCTAAGAAAGCCAAAAAGGCGTGGCCTTCCATGACTTCTTCAAGACTATCAATCTTGAGGAAATCATACTGGTGGCCCCATATACGTCCGAAATCACCATAACCAGGGAAAACTTGACGTACTTCACCAATCGCAGGGTCATAAATACCATGCCATCTTGCCCATTCGACGAACCAAATACAGGCAACGCCTAAGAAGATTAAATGATGTCCAAGAATAAAAGTTAGCTTGTCAGGGCTTTCCCAATCAATCTGGAATTTTTTAGTTGTAGGGATAGGGCCATCCTCAAGATCAGCATCGAATAGCAAGGAATGAGCTAAGGCACCACCCGCATATACCAATGAAGCCACTAAATGAACTATGGCTATTGAGGCAACGTTTTCTCCAGTCCAAGCACCAAGATCATCAAAGCCAACTCCAATAGAGGCTAAATGAGCAAGGAAGATAGAACTCTGATGCCCCATTGGCACAGAAGGGTCAAAGCGAGCAAGCTCCCAAAGGGTGCTAGCACCTGCCGCGAAAGCAATCAGGCCAGTATGAGCGACGTGCGCCGCAATGAATTTGCCTGAGCGGTTGGTGACCCGAGAATTACCAGCCCACCAACCGTAGGTGACATCTGGATTTCCATAGGTCTGCATAATTTAAGAGTGCAAGACAGCAATACACCATGCACACTACACTCAATTTGGTTATCTAAGGACAAGCTGTTCAGCAACCGTAATTGACTGCGGCATAAGGGTTTTGACTAAGGGCATCAAAGATCAAGATATGGAGCTATAACTCAATAAATATTTAGGGCGTTTTTACTAGTCTCTCACTAGTTTTTTACTAATTGAGTTTATTAAATCAAAGGAATAATTAATTAATAAAAAAGCCTCGTCATTGTAACGAGGCTTAAATTTCTTATTAACGCGATCTTTAAAAACCTTGAAGAAGGTTTAGAAACTATCAACCATTAAGGGAAACAGTTGATTGACCGATGTTGTTAATAGCATCTCTAACTCGCTTAAAGTCAAATCCCATTGATCTTACGGCATGCCAAAGATGACCTTGTATAAAGAAGAACCCAAAATAATAATGAACATTAGTTAGGGCTGCTCGAGTTGTATGCCCCCAAAAGGAAGTACCCCCTTCAACAGTATCAACCCAGTAAGGTGCAATTCCAAACTTAAAGCTCAAAACTTCTCCATACCAAGATTCTGGATAAACAGTGGTATTAGAGGCACACCAGAAGGCGGCAACTATTGCCATCCAGCCTATTCCTGCAAGAGAGAAGGATAAAATAGCTTCAGCAGATAGAAGGTTCTTACCTTTGAACTCAGTGTATTGACCAAGTAAACCAGAGCCCATTTTAGTTGCAATGTGATGGGCACCTCCTGCAATCTGAGCAAAAGCCAAGAATGCATGGCCACCCATGACATCTTCAAGACTATTGATAGAAATGAAATCAAATTGATGATTCCATATTGCCGCTAAATTCAAGTTGTAATCAACTTGGCGAATGGCATCAACAGAAGGGTCATAAATTCCATGCCATCTGGCCCATTCAACAAACCAGATATTGGCAATACCAAAAAGGATCAAATGATGGCCAAGAATAAATGTCAAGTTGTCAGGGTTATCCCATTCCAATTTGAACTTTCTTGCTTGTTTAACCTCGCTGTCTTGCATGTCTCCATCAAATTTGACGGAGTGCAAAAGACCACCTGCTCCATAAACCATGGAAGCAACAAGATGAACCACGGCAATTGAGACAACACCTGCTCCTGTCCAAACTCCGGCATCATCAAATCCAATTCCGATTGATGCCAAATGAGCAAGGAAGATTGAACTCTGATGCCCCATTGGCATAGAAGGATCAAAGCGTGCAAGCTCCCAAAGTGTCGCTGCACCTGCGGCAAAAGCAATTAGGCCTGTATGCGCAGCGTGAGCAGCAATAAATTTTCCTGAGCGATTGGTGACCCCAGCATTACCAGCCCACCACCCATAGGTGACGTCTGGATTCCCATAGGTCTGCATAATTTAAGAGAACGGGAGACAATACCTCTCGCAGATTACAAGCGTCTCAATTGATATGGTTGGAATAGTTAGAGGTCTTTATTTAGTTTGAGATAAAATTCTTCTAAAAAAGGAATTATATGGATAGTAAATAGGGGCAATATTTTTTTTAAAATGCGATTAAAACTTGAAGGATATCCTAGAGATCGATTGCTATATAAGGTTTTTCAATTACCAATGAGTCCAAAAAAATTCTTTGATTAGTTCCCAAAATTCGTTTAGAAGGGTTTGAGAATAAATAGATTAAGAATTTTATTAAATTTGAAATTTTCAACAAAAAAGCCTCGCAAAATAGCGAGGCTTTTAGCAAAAGCGGATTTATTCTGGAAAAAGGAATTCAAGAATTAGGCAGAAACTCTGGCCTCTGAATCATTTCCAATTGCCCCGCGAACTTTACTGAAATCAAAGCCCAAAGCTCTGAGAGCATGCCAAAGGTGTCCTTGGATAAAGAAGAATCCTAAGTAGTAATGGACATTTGAGAGAGCTGCACGAGTTGTATGTCCCCAGAAAGCAGCACCGGATCCAGAAAGATCTACGGTATCAACCCAAAATGGAGAAACTACAAATTTGAGTTCTAAAGGTTCTCCATAAAAAGCCTCTGGATAAACAGTGGTATTTGTCGCACACCAAAATGCTGCAACAATTGCCATCCATCCAATACCGGCCAAGGAGAAGGAAAGAATAGCTTCTGCGGAAAGCAATTCTGAACCCTTAAATTTACTCCACTCACCAAGCCTCTTATCTTCCCAGGAAGTAGAACCAGCTACTGCGTGGAAAGCGCCACCAGTGATCTCCACAAAAGCTAGGAATGCATGGCCACCCATGACATCCTCAAGACTATCGATGCTTAGAAAATCAAATTGACGTTGCCATATCATCGAAAGATCTAAGTTGTAATTGACCTGTCGAACGGCTCCAATTGCAGGGTCATAAATGCCATGAATTCTTGCCCATTCAACAAACCAAGCGCAAGCTAGACCAAAAAGCATTAAATGATGGCCCAGTATAAAGGTTTGATTGTCAGGATTGTTCCATTCAAGCTTGAATTTTCTAGCTTGAGCAACATTTGAATCCTGCATATCGCCAGGAAAAAGAAGGGAGTGAAGTAATCCTCCTCCTCCATAAACCATAGAAGCAACGAGGTGAACAATTGCTATTGAAGCAACACCTGCTCCGGTCCAAACACCAGCCTCGTCAAAACCAATTCCGATAGACGCCAAATGGGCGAGAAATATCGAACTCTGATGCCCCATTGGCACAGAAGGGTCAAATCGAGCAAGCTCCCAAAGAGTTGCTCCACCAGCCGCGAAAGCAATCAGGCCTGTATGAGCGGCATGAGCTGCAATAAATTTGCCTGAGCGGTTGGTGACCCCAGAATTACCAGCCCACCAGCCATATGTGACGTCTGGATTTCCATAGGTCTGCATATTGATTAAATGAGAAAGAGGAAAAACCTCTTAAACTCTACTAGTGAATCAATTCAATTGATCAGAATAGTTAAAGGTCTTTATTTGTTTTCAATTTTTTGTGCTGAAGTTCTAGTTTTTAAAGCTGATGTAAAATCATGCTGCACGGGTTTGGCATAGTGGCCACCTGGGTTATCTATAGCAATCCAAATTAAATGATTGATTTGACTCACATTCTTGATTTTGCGGCACAATTACCGCATCCATCTGACATTGGCATCATCAAGCCATCAGGAGGTTTCAACCTAGGAGCTGCTCTTTGTGGCTTAGGAGCTGTATTCGGAATGATCCAATTTTTCTATTATTCTGATGATTCCAAGAGAATTGATCCCTGGGCAAAGAAATAATTCAAAACAAAACCCTTATTTCTCACAAATAAAAAAGGCAGGTTATAAACCTGCCTTTTTTATTTGCTATGTATGCCAAATTAATGCAACAGAATTGTTTTTCTCTACCTACTGAATCGTCTAATCCCCTGCAAGGGAATAGAACTCAGTTAGCACTGAAAATTCAATCCTTAGTTGGATCGTTTGCGTCTAGACCGTAATAAACGAACTGGGAAACTTGGACAATGGCTAGTACACCAAAGACGGCCGCGACGCCGTTAAAGCCTCCGATTGCGATAGTTCCCAATAAGGGTGATGCGAAAATCATTGGTAGAAGAAAATACGCCTATTAATAAACCTTAAAAGAAAGCCAAAAAGTTAAAAAGCAATAATCTCGTAGCACGTTGAAAAAATTGAAAAAGACGTAATTTGCCAATAACCTGTTCTATGACAATTAAGTTATCAAAACTCAGCTCAAAAGTTTAAATATGAAAATTGATAAAAAACAACCTTGGAGAATCTGGGGATTTGTGCTCGGACTAAATTTTATTGGTTTTATTGGTCTCTACTTTCTAAAAGCAAATGGAATAGATGTGTATGCTCTTCATCTTGGGAATGGATAGTTAGTCTTTTTCCTAATAACTCTTATTGACAGAAAAGAAATTTATCAATCAAATCCCTGGAATAACTCTTTATGAACAGCAAAAGTATCAAATGGTGCAGTTCCAGATTCTGGTGTCAAGGGCTCTCCATCGATATTGAGTGCATTACTACAAATTAATTCTCCATCCCAGCGAACGCCATGCTCGCTAATAAGTTTTGACCACTCCCGAACCAATTCAAAATGTTCTGGCATATGAGCACCTATTTTTCTACAGATCTCACAAAGGATTGATAGAACAGGAGGTTTTGAGTTAAGCCTTAACTCTTTAACAAGACTGGGCTGAGTAAAAATTCCGGTATAGCGGATGTACTCGATCAACTCTTGTTCACTCTCAGACAATTGAGCAAGAGACAATGCCCTTTCAAATTCTTTTAAAGGAGTAATAGGGCGAAGAATCTTTTTCATGAAAGGAAATAAAAGAATTCATTCTGAGAAGTCACGTAAAAGTGAATAATTTATAGAGAATAAAAAGACATTTTTTCCTCAAGAAGAAGTTTCGCTATCTTTAGCATCAGTTTTATCTCCAGGCCATCTTGCTTTTAGATTTAATGGATTCAAGAAATTCAATTCTATTTTTTCTCCTCTAATAAGAGAAATGCAAGCCTTAAAAGCCCATCCTCCTACTACTAAAATCAGTGCTATGCGTAGAAATGCAAGAAAATTACTCAATGAATCCATTTCAAATAAAAATTAAGGAATGGGTACTAAGAACATAGGCTAATCATCGTCCTTATTCTTAGATGAATTATTAGGCCTAACCCATTTCTTTTCAGTAGGTTGTTTTTTTGTAAGGCGACGAACACCTACTACTAAAAGTGAGCCGAAGATAATTGTCCAAAAAAGAGGTATTAATAGATCTATATCCATTTACGGGTGCTTAATTGACTTAATGATTGGAGAATCCAAATCCCTTAACTCAGAGGGGATCTCCAGTTCAAATCCTTCTAATAATTTTTTAAGAAGGATTTTTTCCTGATTTATATTTCTCTGTGCTTTGATTGAGAATTTATTTATAAGGAATATAATCAAAAATGTCGAAATGACGAAGAACAGCAGCGTGATCTCTAAATGGATATATAGATGGGACAGGATATGTTCCATCGAGGATGGGCAGGTTTATAATTTATCTTTCCATTGATTTCGAGTAAAACCAATAAAAGTTAATAAATTGAGGGAAAACAAAAATTTTTACATTTTAAATGAGTTTAGAAGAACCCAAATTGATAAGTATTTTTCTAGACGGATTAAAAGTAAATTGTTTATTCAAAGACCAACCACAACAACTCCTACCCGCAAAGGTACAAATACTTAGAAAGATCAAATGGGGTTAAAGAAAAGGATTCCTTTCATATTCTTCTCGATGATCAATTGCCTTAGCTATCTTTCTAGCAATAAAAGGTATATAAATGGAGTATTTTTTTAGTTCGATTCTCTCCTTTAGTTGTACCTCTTGGCCGTCTGACAAACGCTTTAATATGTTCTCTATCTTATTTCTGGTATGAGTTGTGAGCATCCTCATGACAAACTAAGAGTCTAAAGAGCTATCGCTGTTCAGGGTAAAGACGTGAAATCTTCCTTTCCCTTTCTTTCTTTTTAGCATCTTTTCTTTTTTTATCCATCATTGAGTCTGCATTCGAACCAACATTAGAAAAGACATATAAAGTCATTATCGTAAAAAGAACACCAGTCAACAAGATAAAAGAACCAATAGATCCTCCAGGCCGCAAATATTCAAGATCTAGATTATTCATTCCTAGACGTCTATAATGATTTATAGATTATAGACGTTAATTAGAATAGTTAACTGTCATTAACTTTGAAAGTAATCTTGTCAATTCTATTACCAAAGAGTTTTATAGGCCTAGAATTAGATTAGAAAGACCTACATAACAGGTGCTAGTTAACTAATACAATCATCATTAAATGAAGAAATACGCATTAAGCTATTTAAAGCTGATTCAAATTGTGTAAGAAACAAAACAAAAAAGGTATGAATATGAAGGATTCAAAGTAGAAAAGGTACAAAGGGAACATTATGACTGATCAATGTAGAAAATATTTTCTGTATAAAGAAGTATAAATGATGTAAATAAATATAGCTTTACTGGTATCAAATTGCACGTTGAGTGAATATCACTTCGAACTAAATTTTATATTAAAAATCTAAATAAGTAAATTGTCAGATAGCCATCCACCAAATTCAGTTAATTATAGAGGAACAGAAATCTTTATAGGTTCTTCATCATACAAATCAAGGGGAGAGTATAAAAGAGATAGCCTAATGAAGTCTTTTACTTTAGAGAAGTTGTGGAATTTAAAAAACTCAAAACCATTATTAAGCGAGAAAAGTATTTTGTAGAAATCCTTAAGCAAAAAAGCCTGAGTCAAACCACTCAAGCGTAAAGACGGATTTACATTCAGCCCCAGAATTTACTAAATAAAGAATAGTCTTAGAAATTCATTCGAAAGGTCTTAAAGGCTATTAGAAATAGAAGATTTTATTCACACCAGGAAATCTGGAGACATTTAATGAACACTGAAAATGGTTCCATGAAAATTGATTTACAAGAAAGAATTCGGCTAGGAATAGAGAGAAGAGTAAGTACTTTGAGGTATAGAAAAGAATGTTTAGAAAAGGAGCTAAATGAAATTAATCTAGCCTTAAGATCTATTGATAAACAAATCCAAAAAGAGTCCACAAATATGAAATTTATCTATACAACTAAAGATTTGTATAGATAAATTTCATTATAGGGCTGACATACTTGTTTACTTTAATTTCAAAGGGATGCTAGGTGAGCATTAAAATCTAAAATGATTCAAGCATTGTTCTTCTTATCTTTATTGTTGAGTATTTCTATATGGATAAAATCTACACTTAGAAGTGAAGGAGTTATTCAAACAGAAATAAAAGTGACTTTAAAAAATATGTCTAAGAATATAAGGGAGCTAATTGGAAATGGAGTTAAAGTTTTAAATCTTCTGATAAAGGATCTTACCAGAAATGAAACAAAAAGATCAGAAGGAGTTACCATTAAACAGCAATCATTTTCAAAGGTAACCTATCTGGAGAGTGAGTTACCAGTAAAGGAAAAGGAAAAAGAGGTAAATTTAAATCAAGAGGAAGATATTATATTGCAAGGATTTTCCCCTGAAATAATTCCAATTATAGAAGAAGAAAATGAAAAGATTGCTTAATATAAATTTTGAATATTAATTCTATTAGTTAAGTATTTTATATTTCTAATGATTTTCTAGATTAAAAAACGAAATTGTTAAATCCAATCCCTTCTTGCCTTTATATGATTCTGTTTGTATAAACCTGCGGCTTAAAACCCATGGACCATTATCATTTAAAAGAACATATGAATCATCAAAATGAGTCAAAGGAGTAATCTTCTCTTTTGAATTTGGATCTAAATATTGGCTTGTATACCTTTTGCTCAAATATCCTTTACCAGTATTAAAAACTTCCTTTGTAAAAATAAGAATTAATTTTCCGTGAATATTTCTATAAACCATTGTGACTATATTATCTTTAATCCTATAGCGATCACCCTTATTTCTTCCATCAACAATGATTTCCTCACCAATATCATTTGTATCACCTGAATGGAATGAGTTTTTACCATGAACATCATTAAATGACCTCCTAACTCTATGAATAGCAACTTCCCATAACTGAGATTCAATTGTTTTCCTTTTATCTTGCTGAGCAATATCTGTGACATGTGGTTTAAGATCGACTCCTAGTACAAATTCACCTTTAAACTCTTTATTACCATTATTATAAGAACATTCGCCTTTATAGCCATTAAAACTAGGTCCCCATGTATACCTGTTCTCATATGCATCTCTAAATTTCTTTGCACAATCTAAGTTTTCAGAGTGTCCTTTAAATAAATAATCGGAATTCATTTTATAAATTAAAAGAATAATATTGTTCTAGCTAATCTATTTATATACTGTCAACTATAATTTTTTCTGGGTGTTCTCAGAAGGTTAATTGATTAATTATATTAAGTCTAATTATATTCTCCAGGAACATCATTCTTTCTTACTGTTACTTTCCCAACCTTATTTCCTGAGAATCTAAGAAGTTCATCACCAGAAAATTCAAATCCCATTGATAATGCAATTTGAGCAACATCATCGGCTGTAGCGGATGCAAGAACTCTTTCTTTCAACCCAGGGTCTGATTGCATGATCTTAAGGAAATTCTTTAGTTGATCTAAAGCCATTATAATAAATTCATAAGCATATCTAATATAAATTCCTTTAAAATTATTTCAAGACTCAATTATTTATTAAAAGTTACTTTAGTTTTTATTTCATCAGTTAATTCTTCTATCCCATCTTCACCGTATAAACCAATTGACAAACCACAATTACTAACAATTCTAGAAGCTATATCAGATGAAAGCACTTGGTAATCTATTTCTTCTAGAAAGTTGGGTTTACTAATCTCTTTTTCAGTTTCTCCTATTGCAAATTTCATAGCACTATCTTTAGAAATCCCAAAAGCAATTGAATTACAGAATTTCTTGGAGAATTGTTTAGAGACTTTAATTTCTTTTGAGTTTGTGACAGAAAGAAATTCATTACCAACTAGGCCATTAGTCTGCGCTTGAAAACAAAAAATGCTGATAAAAAGAAAAAGTATGGCAACATTCGTATTTTTCCAATTAGATGATTGAGACCACAATTCCTCTAAAGATTGTCTAAAGTCTGATATAGAGGCTGGTTTATTTAACAAATAATGAAACTTATTCATAAAAAGCCAAATCTTATAACCTGCGACAGGTACAAAACATATCAACAAGATCATATGGGGTAAAGAGCTCGTGACGTTATTCATAAGTAAAGAAAGTGGCTAATTGCCTTGAATGCAAAACAAAGAAAGATGTCAAAATTTAAAAAGTTTGTTATGTTTTTAAGGCACATATTTTAAGAAATGGCAGGAAGAAGAGAAAAGTATCCTGAGAAATGTCCCTGGGATGGCGGGCCAAATCAGAATTTAGCAAATAAACCTGAGTGGGTCCTACAAAATGGAATTGAGACTGTTGTCTTCAGTAAAAACGAGCTAGATGAACATTACTTCAATATAAGGAGTAATGAAAATGAAGAAACAATTCTTGCATTTAGAGCAAGATTGCTTTATCAAAAATTACTTGACAAAGGCTATAAATTACAAGAATGGTAGTTTTGCTCATAAAAATATTAACATAAATGCTCTAGATCTAAGTTGCAATCTAGATTTATAGGAATTGCTCTAATTGCTATAAATCCTCAATTGTAATTTATTTGGTGGTAGATTTATTAAATAAAGGTAATGAGTAGAAAGAGTTCAATGATTACGGCAAATGGATACAAGGCCGACTTACTATGCTAAAGCCTTATGAATTAGAGTATTTATTCTTTTTGGGAAATAACCTTAAATCACCTATATCATTTTATTTCTTTATCTCCTGTGTTTTTTGTCATGTAATAAAAACAAGACTTGCTTAAAACGTTTACCATAGAGAAAATCATGTGTTATTACTTTTAGAAAGGAATAGATAAATTTATGGGATCCCCGTTTAGCTAAAACTATTCCGTTTCTGGTGAAAGGAACTAAAGAGAAAAAACATTGATTGGTGTAAAAAATCCTCTAGGTAAGCTAATAAGTAGGAGTTGTTCAAAAACGAACGACTTTCAAACACAGGTAAAGAAATGTAGTAAAAATAAATTGATAAGTTATTTACCAAGTACTCCTATTTTAAGTAAGGTTAGTTAAATTAAACAGATTTAATGGCAAATCCAATAGAATTTGGCTCATTTTATAAACTTCTTCGATCTGTAAGGGATGGTAATAGACAAAAGAAGCAAGAGCTAGAATGGATCTTGGCGGCATATGAGCATGCTAAAGAATCAAGCAGTGCATATGACGAGTTAGGGCAAATCTTCTGTCACCATGGTGTAATGGAGCTTTATGACTATACAGGTACTGATAATATTGAATATATATATAGTCTGGAGCAATCTATATGGGACTATTTAAAAGTAAGAATGAATACCAGCCTGAATGAATACATGATTATGTCAATGATTAAACATGCGAAAGATCATAACTTAACAAAGAAGATATCCAATAAATGGAATACTCCTATTGAAGAGATTGAAGAAAATCTAGAGGATCTCGCAAAATATGTAACAGAAGGTATAATTGAGATAATAATCTAAAAGCCTAAAAGCTTCTTTGATTGATAATAAGCTATTCTCAAAAACATCTTAATAACAAAGATACCTTTCAAACTAAGCAAAGATTTAATTTGTTCATTTAAGCTTAAATTAGGGAGATTCATGACTGATTTTTGATACATCGTCTCATTATCGAAATGCTTTATATGCGTTATAGGGAAAATTGCTAATTCAAGAATTTCTTCGGCCCATTGTTTCCTTTCATCAAAATGTTCTTCTTTATTTAAAAGACTAAGGTTAGCTCTATGTTTTCTATATATAGCTAAATCTTTTCTTATAGCTAAACCCTTACTTAACTTAGATAATCGCATTACAAAATCAAAATCACCAATCATATTGTATTTAGTATTAAAATTAAGTTGATTATTACTAATTATATTTCTATTTACCATAAGGGTTAACATACCTACTGTATATCTCTTCAATAAAGAACTTGATATATAACCTGACTTTAAAGAGGAGTTGTTATAAGCACTTCTTAATGTGCCATTAATTTGATTAAGTATTTTGAATCCTGTATAGCAATATCCTAACGACGGATTGGAGAGCATAGATGCAACTTGAACTGAAATCTTGTTAGGCATCCAAAGGTCGTCAACATCTAAAAAGGCTATAAAATCTCCGTTAACTTTTGACAATGCCTTATACCTAGCATGATAAAGTTTGACATGTTTGTAATCATTAAAGTAGAAGAATCGACTATCATTAAATTGCTTAAATATTGAACTTGAATTATCATCGGAACAATTATCCCAAAATATAACTTCTAAATTTGAATAACTTTGTTGTTGAATGCTTGTTAAGCAATTAAATAAAAAACTGCCTCCATTATAGCAATTTACAATAACAGAAACTAGAGGTTGATTATCTTTCAATATAATCAACTCCTAGATTTTATCATTCGTCTAATTCCTTCCTCTATTGATATCTTAGCCCTCCAGGAGTAATCATCAAATAAATTACTAGATCCAGAGTAAAGAAGAGATAAATCAGAAATCAATCTCTTTCTAGCCCCAAACTTAGGATTGCCTTTTTCAACAATATCTTGAACTAAATGGACTAGTCCTGAAACTGTTAAAACGTTTCCTGAACAAACGTCATATATTTTACCATTATTATTTTTGTAATCCGATTTTAAAATAATATTAACTACCTCTACAAGATCATCAATATGAATAAACTCTCTATATTGATCTCCAAAGGTTAATTCAAAGTCTCGATCTTGCAAGCAAGAATCGACAACATAAGGAACTAATTTTGATGGAAATTGATTCTCACCGTAAACGAGGAAAGGTCTGAGAATGATCGCAGGAAATTCCTCTGATCTAAATAACATCTGTAAAAAATGTGTAGAAGCTGTTTTTGCAAATGCATATGGCGTCAATGGAGCCTCTCTTAGAAGCTCAGACGAAGGGTTTTGAAGTTGACCATACTCCTCACTACTTCCAATATGAATATATTTTTTTAATGAGTGTCTATTTAACATTTTTACGATATTAATAGTACCCAGCAAATGGCTACCGATTACATCATAAGAAGTATTTGAGAATAAAGTATGATCTCCATATCCACATGAATTGATAACTATATTAAAATCCCATTGAATACTGAGTTTTTGAAGTTCTTGTTCAGATTGAATAGAACTAGCAATTATTCTGCATGAAGTATCTAGATTATAAAAATTTGATTTATCTAAATGTCTTCTTAAAACTGTGACATTATATCCATTAGCGATCAGATTATTAGCTATATGGCTACCTATGAAACCAGTTCCTCCTAATACCAAAGCTTTTTGATTCATATTTTCATCTCTATATGAATAGAGGGAGCATTGTTATAATTAATCCTATTACTAGATAATTGAGTTAATCGATAAGAATGGATCTGATAGATGAAGTCTAGATATAGAGGTAATTGATAGAGAAAAACTTTTAAGCTATGGTTTCTATTTAACTCTGGCTGAAGCATAGTCTGTAAAGATTTGAATATAAAGTCGAATTGCTGGAGAAAGGAAATATTCAATCGATTATAAGCGTACAACAGATAGATCTTAATTAAGGAAACAGCATCTTTCATAAGTTCAATTATGAATGAAATTCAGAAATAAAGCAATTAAGGAATTTAGAGCTAATTTTTGATATTATAAGTGATCAAGCCTAGGGACTAATAAAATTAAATACGGAGAGTTTAAAATAATTATGTTCATATGATATTTGATAGTTCTCTAAAGCATTACTTAATAGCATGAAAGATTCTTTTAAGGAAATGACTATATTGAAATAGAGAAGATGAGGGTTTGATTGTTTAAACGCTAGTATAATATGACAAAGTTTTCGATAATTTATAGGATAAGGCAAACATATGAAATTTGAAATAGATACAAAACAACATTCAGGTTCATTGGTTAAATTCCTTCTGGCGATTATTGCTTTCTCCTGTCTATCTATTGCTGTGGAAATAATTCCTATTTCTCGTCAAGCAGTAAATTGGAATAAATGCCTAGTTAAAACAATAAATTGGCTAGAAACTCTGCCAGATTTCAAAAAGAAAGATAAAGACACTATAAGAGCAATCTCTGTGGGGATATGTAATGGATCAAGCAAATAATAAAACGTTTTGACTATTCTTAATTTTTAAAGTCTTTATTTCTATTGTTAAACATAGAAAAAGGTAGTGGTCCCAATGTTAGTGTATCTATCTTATCGTTAAAATATTGACACCCAATCAAGACTCCTTCTCCTAAGCCATATTCAAGTCTAATATGCATATCTCCTGTATTTTGATTGGCTTTAAGAAAAACTGGGCCTTTGTCTACTGACTGAGTAACTAGAGTCATTGGTGACCAATGAAAGCAATTTTCAATTGTTCTCAATGTAGTTATAGCTTGATGAGACGAGGAAGCCATGATTCCAACAGTGAACCAATCAGCATCATTTATGCAGTCTAGAAGCTCTGAAAACAACTGGTTAGTTTGATAATCATTTAAATATGGTGCTGAACGTAATTTAACTAAATCATTGAGAGTTGTTATACTTGAATCAAACATAATATGAATTTGATACTTTACTTTTTATAGTTAAAAGTACTTTAGAAGTACTAATTATTATAGGTAATCTAAAATATATATATAGATTAACTAATAAACTAATCTACACGATTGGATATTGCATTACCTTCAGACCATAAACTCTTAGGCTGAACCCTATTTCTTAACAACAAAACAGGTAGAGCAACTAAGATACCTAATGCTGTAAGCGCAATAACATCTGTCGTAAAACGTGCAACACCCCACTCGGATGAGGCAAGAGCGAAAGAGGTAAAAAGCATTGGTCTTTTGGTTATTCAGCATAAAAATAATAACCAAAAAAGTGATATTTTAATGTTATATTTGTAAAAATTATCACTAGAACTTCTTTTCTCTTCGCGGCGAAGGCTTAAAGAACTAATAGCCTTCTTTACAATACTTCACCCAGTGCGTTACAATGCTTAACATCTAGGAACTTTCATGTCACCAGAAGCAGAAAAGCTAAACGGTTGGGCAGCAATGATCGGCTTCATTGCAGCCTGTGGCGCATATGTCACAACAGGTCAAATCATCCCTGGAATATTTTAACTAAATTAGAATCAACTATGACACTCACCTCAACCACCATTCAATCAGCAAATAAGCAAGACTCCTCTGTGATAACAGAATATGGTAAGCAAAACATGTTCGCAACAGAAGTAGCTATGCAAGTAGAACAAAATTATTCTAATCATCCAGAAGAAGCTGAGAAAGCCAATGGGAGATGGGCGATGGTGGGTTTTATTGCTTTAATAGGAGCATATATAACAACTGGTCAAATCATTCCTGGAATCTTCTAGATAAGAATTAATTAAATTCTTATAAAATGTTATTATTATTGCATGGTTTAACGCAGTAATATAATTTATTTATAAGGATATATATAGTTTACCAAGGAAGTATTTCTCCATTTGAATGCCAAAAACTGCCTGAATTCTCTAGATTAAGTTTATCTATTATTTTCAAAAGTCCTGAAACAGAATCTTCTGGACTTATACCATTAGGAGTAAATCCAGTCATTCGAGTGCTTACTAAGCCTGGATGTAAAAGTGCAACAGAAATACCTTTAGAAGCTAAGTCAATAGATAGAGATTTTCCAGCCATGCAGAGAGCTACTTTAGACATCCTATATCCATAGGAACCACCACTTGTATTATCATCAATAGATCCCATTCGACTAGTCATAAGTCCTACTTTAGAGCCTTTTACCAAATTAGTAGAGAGGGCCTTAGTAAAACAGAGGGGGCTCAAGGTATTTACTTCAAACTGTCGTAATATACTCTCTGGATCTAAGTTTGAAAAAGAGTTGTTTTCACAAATGCCTGCATTATGTATCAATACATCGATCGTGGCTCCTGCCAATCTGTTTTTTAAGTTAAGAACTGAGGAACCTGAAGTAACATCAACTCCTGTTTCTACTCTAACGCCAAGTTCATCAAGTTCGGGGGATGAAGACCTGCAGGTTGCGATAACAGAATCTCCTCTTCTATGTAATTGCCTACAATATTCCAAGCCGATACCTCGATTAGATCCTGTAATTAAAAAATTTTTCAAAGTTCTATAGCGATTTTTTATATCTTAATATTTTTCGAGAATAAGTATATTCGATAAATGAATGTAATTAACATATTATAATTATAATATGTAATCGAAAAATAGAATTTATGACGATTATGATAGAATTTGATTTTTAAAAATAAAATAAAATAAAATTCTTCTAATTAATATTAATCTTCTTTATCTTCTTCGTTGACTTCACAAGTAAAATTACATTCTGTTAATTTCTTATCAGATAATTGATCAAGGATTCTCGCCATATCAATAGGTGAGAGTTCTCCAGTGGGGGTCCATTTAAGTGTTGTTTTTCTCTGGAGAGGTTCTTTTTTAGACATAAACGCTCCTATCTTAATCAAATTACCTGTAGACGAAAAGACGCCTATTAGGCTTTGACAAAGAATACAACTAAAGGTGCTCTCAGAGAGAGCTTATGATATTTTTTTAAATAGGTAAATAGTTAGTTTCACCCAAAAGAGTGAGAGAAGGTGATAAAAAGATAAATATGCTGGGTCTATAGATATGTCAAAGGATTCAATCTTGAGGACTGTAAGTATTAATTACTATTAGCAATTATGATTAATTAAGTGTGGCTGGTTCAAGCAGTAAGAATAAATAAAAGTACTATTTTTTGTGGCTATTTAATATTCAACTCTATTGATTTTTTTAAAACTGAAAGATCGTAATCATAATAACCAATATCTATGAGTTTTTCTTCTATGTTTTTTATTTGCGATGATATAGGGAGATTTAATCCTATTTCTTTTGCCACATTTAAAGCAATTGATAAGTCCTTATGATGCAACCCAAGCTTGAATCCCAATGGATATTCATCTAAAAGCATATTTTCCGATCTATTTGAAAGAGCCCATGAACTAGCTGCTCCTTTCTGTAAAGAATTAATTACCAAATCCATAGGCAGTCCTAACTTTTGACCCAAAGAAATTGCTTCAGACAAGGCTACATAATTGCCAGCAATTAAGATTTGATTTAAAGCTTTAACCTCCTGTCCTCTGCCTAACTCACCGAAGGTAAAAATATTAGTTGAAATTGGATTTAAGAATGGTCTTAAGCGTTCTAAATTATTCTCATCACATCCAAGAAATATTGTCAAATTGCCGGATTGAGCACCTTCTGTGCCTCCAGAGACTGGGGCATCAATATAGGTAATACC
The DNA here is from genome assembly GCA_902587615.1 of uncultured Prochlorococcus sp. Taxonomy (GTDB): domain Bacteria; phylum Cyanobacteriota; class Cyanobacteriia; order PCC-6307; family Cyanobiaceae; genus AG-402-N21. The sequence goes on along the minus strand of CACILY010000002.1, from coordinate 17,392 downwards.
TTTAGATTGAAATCTCTTGCCTATTGAACGAGCTGTAGATGGACTTATAGTTGATAGATCAACTATAAGGCTACCTTCCTGAATACTTTCTTCAACACTATTTGCACCAAATAAGATCGATTTGACTGCGTCATCATCACTAACACATATAAAGAGAAGCTCTGAACCGTCTGCTACATCTCTGGGACTTGAAAAAGGAGTAACACCCTGTAATCTCTCATCTCTTTCTGCAATTCTGCTTCTGGTATGTACCTTTAGGTGAAATCCAGCGGAGACTAAGTTTGCTGCGATCGGTAAGCCAATAGCTCCAAGACCAATAAAGCCAATTGATTGTTGGTTCATTAATCTAAAATCAAATAATAGACATATGAATAAATAACAGACTAATGGTTTTTATAAGGTGTCATAATAATTGTATTAATATTACTTAGTAGAATTACTAGTGTATACGATCTTGAGTATGAGAATAGACAAATTAAATATAAGTGTCAAAGAGTTAGCTATCAGAATTGGTATGGAATGGGTTTCAAATCCATAAATTATCCATAAAGCTAGGCCTGTTATAAATAGAATTAACATAATTAAAGAGACGTCTTCTGCAGATTTTGATTTAAAAGTCTTAAATAACTGAGGCAAAAAAGCAATTGTGGTTAAGATTGCTGCTCCATATCCGAATATATCGGAGGGGATCTTGACTAATAGCTCCAATGAGGTATTTAATTGATATTGCTATAATAATTATAATACACTTAACAAAAAGAGGTTTATATAAAGACTATAGTTACCATTATTAAAACTAACGGCAGGATCAAATTGATAGAATATGTATCTAATATAAATATATGATAATTATTGATTAATAGTAATAGAATTTGAAAATAAAAGAATAAATAAAAGAGGTACGTAAGAAATGCTAGGAGTTTTTAGTGGAATAGGAGCAGCATTATCTTGGACAATAGCGTGTTACTTGTGGAGGAAAGAGGGCAAATATATGTCCTCAATCCAACTAAATCTATTAAAGAATATAAGTGCTTCAATAATTTTCTTACCAACATTATTTGGATATAGTTGGATCTTTAATAGTAAGGAGTCGGTATTGTTAATTATTAGTGGAATTATAGGAATAGGTATAGGTGATACGCTTTATATAAAAGCCTTAAAATTAATTGGAACTAGAAGAACTCTTACAATAGAAGCACTTTCACCAATACTGGCGAATTGTGGTAGTACATTTATTGCAAAAGAAACTATACCTGAAAAAGTATGGGTAGGAGCTATTTTAGTAGTGACATCTCTAATTCTGATTGCGAATAGGTCTAAAGAGGAAAAAATTATAAATAAGGTACCAAAGAAGATGAAAACAGGATTACTTTGTGGATTTTTCTCTGTTATCTGCGCAGTAGTAGGTGCATTGTTATCTAGAGAAGTGTTAACATCAAGTGAAATAAATCCTTTTGAAAGTACAGAGATAAGATTAATCGGAGCTATAATATTTTTACTGCCATTGGTAAAGATTAAATGCAAGAATATTGTTCAAATAACGAATAAACGGAATATATTAGTTCTGCTTTTGGCATCCTTTATTGGTACAAATATTGGGATATTACTACAACAAGTGGTGTTCAAAGTACTACCTATTGGGGTTGCATGGACATTGTTAAGTACTTCTCCTGTAATTTCTCTAGCTTTTGCAAGAGCGGAAGGTGACAAAATAGATAAATTCAGTATCTTTTTTGCCTTAATTGCTTTATTAGGTGTAAGCATAGCATTGCTATGATTTATATTATGGCGTAAATGATGACAAAAGCTATGGTACCTTTTAACAATCTCCTTAGGAGAGATAACTACTTAATCAATTAGAGTTCTAAATATTAATGTACAAAGTTATTGGGAATGGAATGATAGGTAAAGCTTTTAAAGCTCTATTGAACCCTCCTGAAAATTGCATTATATTTGCCTCTGGAGTATCTGATTCCACATGTACTGATAATGATGAATTCAAAAAGGAAGAGTTATTAATTAGAACTGCATTGAATACAGCTCAGAATAATACAACATGTATATATTTTGGAACATGTAGTGTGTACGATCCTGATCGAAAAGATACACCATATGTATTACATAAGAAGAGAATGGAGGAAATAATATTATCCGTTGAAGATGGAATTGTTTTCAGGCTTCCACAGATTGCAGGGAATAATGCACCACCCAATACAATACTTTCCAAAATAAGGTCAGCAGCATATAGTGGAGAACAATTCGAGATATGGAGATTTGCAGAAAGAAATATTTTAGATGTTATAGATGCTAGAGACATTGTTATCAATTTAATCAAAGATAATTTACCTAAAAAGAAATGCATAAATGTTGCAAATAGAAGCTCATATTCTATGGTAGAAATAATTGATACTTTTGAAAGAGTTCTTAAAAAGGAGATAAATAAAGTTTATAAGATGAAAGGAGGTTCTTATTCAATAGATATCTGCGATATAGAAGCATCATTAAATGATTTGAATATTGATTTCAATCATTATTTAGAAAGAATTATTTGTAAGTACTATTCCTAGTTAATCAATTTGATATAATCAGAGAGTCAGTAATGCTTTATTCAAATGAGTGGATTGATAAAAATATCGAACAAGAAGAAAACACTATAAAGATAATCAATATTTATAATTTATCATGCTAATCTCTATGAAGTATTAAATTTATATTGAGCATGAACTTGATTTCCAAAATTCCTAGGAAAGTAATTAGATCTATATTGAAACCATTTATTAGAGAAGATCTTTTCGACTATTCTAAAGATACAACACTACTTAAAGCTAGTAAGAAAAGAGTTTCAAGTGAATGTATAAATGCAAAAATAAAAAATTTACTAGCAATCGACCAACCTTGCATGATTGCCCGACTTGGGAATACAGAACTTACTACAATTATTAAGTTTGATAATTTCATTAAAATGAATAGAGCAGAAAGAGTATATGAATGGGCTAGAAGTTCTAAATATCCATTCTCACGTAACTGCATATTAAATCAAATATATCCAGAATCAGGATTTTATCCAGTTAATAAAAGTAATCTGGAAAGATTTAAAACGGAAGTAATTGCTTCAATGCAAGAGGCGGATGTTATAGGTTCATGGATAGATGGGGAGAGTAGATTTATAGATTATATGAATAATGCCAGTGTTTGTAATCTTAAAGATTTAGAGCCTTATTTTCATAAAGATCCATGGTCAAAAGCTCTTGAAGATAAGAAAGTCTTAGTTATACATCCCTTTACGAAAACAATAGAGTCTCAATATAATCATAATAGAGAAAATATTTTTTCAGATGTAAATATACTTCCTGATTTCGAGCTCAAATGTTTAAAAACATTATTTACAACACCTGGTGGAAAATTAGGAAAGGAAGACTGGTTTAATGAGCTGGATTCATTATATAGAAAAGCAGTAGAAATAGATTTTGATATAGCGATTATAGGGTGTGGTTCATATGGATTTCCTTTGGCGGCAAAATTAAAAAAATTTGGCAAAAAAAGTATTCACCTAGGTGGAGCGACACAATTAATGTTTGGAATAAGAGGAAAACGATGGGATAACAACCAACTATTTAAACAAATTTTTAATGATTACTGGGTATATCCATCCGATTTTGAGAAGCCACAAGATTCCCAAGGGATGGATAAAGGGTGCTTCTGGAAATAAAATGCATATACTAACTTTTAAAAAGTACTAAGCGGATGACCAGACTCGAACTGGCGACATTCAGCTTGGGAAGCTGACGTTCTACCACTGAACTACACCCGCATGCATAATTATTTTAAGCTATAAATAAATTAAAACTGTTTTTTCTCAATATGCCTTTTACTATCGATCCGTCAAATGACACCAGTAATGGTGTTGGAAAGATATTTAGGACAATTAACATAACTCTTTCAATATTGCTTCCTTTAAGCGTGATTATGATGACTTTACTTTGGGGTTATAAAAATGGTTTCAGTAGTTTCATTTAAATACTTAACTTTTTTGAATCTAAGTATATCTATTTATTAATTAAATATTATAATTTTTTCACCTTTTCGTGTTAGATAAGTTGTCTCAACAACCTTACCACTTAACAGTAAAAGTTTACTAACTCTAGACCCTTCTGGAATAAGTTTATAATCACGATTTTCAAAAGCTTGCTCTTCTAAATCTTCTATCTTCGCAATATTTTCATCGTCAACATTTGATTCATTAAAATGTTCATAACCTGGTTCAGCAAGTATTTCCGAGGATATTACCTGTTCTTCTGTCGAAAGATCACTTGCAAGTTCTAAGACATGCTCCTTATATGAATCTTTATGAAACTTTGTTAGAGGATTAGAACTTATTTCATTAGATTTTTTTGAATCTAATTCAAAAAAATAGTGATACTTTGTAACCAATTTGATTCTTACAGCATTGATTTTTGAGATCTCTATAGCCCTCTTAAGACTTTCAACTAAATAGCTCCTGATAGCCACTGAATAAATGCAGTTAGTCAACATTAACAACTTCCAGAAGAATTACAATTGAATTGTTATAATGCTGTTATTGCTATATAAATTTTGAAGAACTATAATTAAAACTTTGTATCCTACATTCTTGATTAGTTGCAATTGAAATAAATATTTATTTCAATTGCAATTAATCAATGGACTATAGAGGAGTATTAAAGATCAAAGCAATGCAAATGTATAAAAGGAAAGAAATATGACCTTACTTAGTCTTATAAAGGCATCTAAAGACTTTGGTATAAAGAGTCTCTTTAAGAATCTTGATTTACATATAAATGAGAGAGAAAGACTTGGCCTGATAGGAAAAAATGGATCTGGGAAATCAACACTTCTCAAGGTTATTGCAGGCTTTGAACCACTTCTTGAAGGAGAGAGGCATTGTTCAACATCCCTGAGCATAAAATTTGTAGGACAAGAATCAGAAGCAAATAACAACTTATCAATACTAGAAGAAGTATTTAAGGGTTGCGGACAAAAAAGAAATCTCTTATTTCGCTTTAATGAGATAAGCAAATTAGTGGCAAATTCTCCAAATGATCAGAATCTATTGAAAAAGCTTGGTGACGTAAGTGAGGAGATGGATCAAACTAATACTTGGAATTTAGAACAACAATGCAAAGAGATTCTAGGGAAGCTTGGGATTAAGGATCTAGATAAGAAATTAAAAGATTTATCAGGTGGTTACCGTAAGAGAGTAGATCTAGCTTCAGCATTAGTATCAAATCCTGATGTTTTACTTCTTGATGAACCAACAAATCACCTTGATGCCTCTGCAGTTGAATGGCTCCAAAGTTGGCTTGATAGATATAGAGGTGCAATCATACTTGTAACTCATGATCGTTATGTACTTGATAGAGTTACGAATAAAATGATAGAAATAGATCAAGGTGAAATAAGGTTATACAAAGGAAATTACTCCACATACCTAAAGCAAAAAGTTGAGCAAGAATATACCGAGAAGCTTATGCAAAAAAAGATTAAAGGGGTTTTACGCAAAGAATTAGCCTGGTTAAAAAGAGGTCCTAAAGCAAGAAGTACTAAACAAAAAGCGCGCATTCAAAGAATTAAAGAAATGCAATCAAGATCAATTAAAACCATTGAAAAGTCATTAGAAATGTCCTCGTTAAATGATCGAATTGGTAAAATAGCAATTGAAGCAGAAAGTTTAGGAATAAAGGTTTCTAGAAATTATGATAATCAAGTTATTCTAAAAGATTTTACTTATAGTTTCAGCCCAGAGGACAGAGTAGGTATTATTGGACCAAACGGAAGTGGAAAATCTAGTCTTCTAGATATCCTTGCAGGAAGGAAAAAACCGAGTTCAGGAAATATCAGATTAGGGGAAACTGTAAACATTGGTTACCTAGATCAAAATACTGAAAGTCTTTTGGTTGGCAAAGGATTAGATAGAAAGGTAATTGAATTTGTAGAAGAAGCTGCATTAAGAATCAATCTTGGCAAGAAAGAAATTACTGCATCACAACTCTTAGAACGTTTTCTTTTCTCACCAGCTCAACAACATAGTCCTTTGTCAAAGCTTTCTGGAGGTGAAAAAAGGAGGCTCAGTTTATGCCGAATACTAATTAAAAGACCTAATATATTACTTTTAGATGAACCAACAAATGATTTAGATATTGAAACACTTAGTGTTCTGGAAGACTTCATCGATGATTTTAATGGTTGTGTTATTGTTGTTTCACATGATCGTTATTTTCTTGATCGAACTGTAGATCGTATTTTTAATTTTAATGATTCTCATCTCAATAGATTTGAAGGTAATTATAGTGAGTTTCTAGAACATACTTTAATAAAAAACAAACAGGAGGTTATCAAGAAAAAGAACTATATACAATCTGATGTAAATACTATAAATAATAAATCAGCTTTAGAAAATAAGGCTAATAGTAGAAAGCTTCGCTATAAAGATATAATAGAAATAAAAGAAATAGAACAATCTTTAGTGAGATTAGAAGAAAAAAAGACTATTTTGGAAAAAAAGATTAATGAAGGTTCTGGAGACTTGAGCGAATCGAGTCAAGAGCTTGCAAACACCATACAAAGCATTGATAAAAAGGAAGAGAGATGGTTGGAACTTAATGATATCTATAGTTAATAAGATTAATTATTGATAAAGAGTGGATTACACTTGAAATTATCTAAATATTCTTTTTATTAGTAATTAAACTATAAGGATGCCCTGGTATAGGATCAATTAAAAATATCTCTGGAAATTTATTAGCCGCTTCTAAGGTACTTCCATCAACTACCATTAGTCTGTTCACAAGACCAGTAAAAACTGCATCGCCTCCTGTTGTACTTGCTAAAATAGTGTATGGTTCAAATTTATTTATTATATTAGTTAAATTTGTCTTTCCTTTTATAAAATTACCTATGATTGGCAATCCCAAATTAACAACTGGAGTTATGACTGCATCAATATGTTGATTTTGAATATTTTCATCTAGAAAGCCATGTGGTTCAACGTAAAGGGAACCAGAGATATGGTTTAAAATATATCCATTTTCAATGTTAGGAACTAGAGCACCAGATGAAGCTGAAACAAGAATATCTTTGCATTTGATGTTTTCGCCTGGCTTCAACTGAATAACATCTTGGAAACCTAATTCTCTGACTATTTTCGCAGCAGATGCTGATCCTATAACTGGAATATTCTTTGAGAGATATTGAAGGGATTGAGGATGACAATGATCTGGCAAACCCTGCGTAAGCAATAAAAGATCTATATTCTGAGGGATTTCCAAGTCCTTATCCAGCCTACCTTCTATCAGCCAGGGACCTGGAGAAAAAGAAAGTGTTCCTCTTAACCATGGATCAATTAATACTCTCCTATCACCTAACTGCACTATCCAGCCACTTGAGCCTAAGTAAATAGCAGCAAAAGTTGGCGACATTAAATTAAACGAACAAGCTCATCAAGTATATTTACCTAAGCCGATAATAAATAACTGCAGGCTAGGAGTATATTCTCTTAATTTTATTGCTATAAATAAATATAATGGAGGAGAATGCAAATATAGCTATTAATAAGAGCATTGGAATAAACTCATGACTTTCATTTAATTATGAGGAAAAAATCCTGACTAGCTAACTGCTCTTCATACTTCTTCTAATAAGTATAAAATATTTCACAAACCAAAAGCATTGGATACATCTTTTTGACGAGACTGTCCTTGCCCTTTTTAAAACAGCTCTGATTACGCAAATAACTCGATATAAGCTCTTCAATTAATAATTATTAGCTCGACATCAAGATGGAATTCCCAAAAACACTAATGCAAAGATGGTATAAACATACTTTCAGGCACCTCTAATCATGATCTTCGTATTAACCGTCACACAATTTTCTGCCGAATGGGCTAAGTTCTTCAGAAAGATATGGATCAAATGATAGAGACTTTAAATACCCCTGAATACTTCCCTATATGGAAAGCCATTGCTTGGTGCTTCTATCCATTGGCAATATTATGTTTCTTAGAATTAATGAATAGTTTTATTAATGATGATGACGATGATCAAGATGGAGGGATGATGATACCTGCTTATCAAGCCAGTAGATAAGGCTTGTCTATAGACTCTCACGTCACGCAAAAGCCTTTTAATCAGAATCTATTGATTGAGTCACTGCTAATAAATCCGTCTTTTTTAATACCTACCGTAACTTTATCGATTTTCCACAAGATCAAAAGTCCAACGTCTTCTTTCCATTCGATCTGACTCGGAATATCCATTTGCGATTAGATCACCATTAGCTTTTCTTATTGAGCATTCAATCCCATCCTCGGTTCTATAAAAACTTGATGAGGCTGGCGAAACAAGAGCTGCAACGTCTGGCGAAAGTTTCTCCATAATTAGATTCCAGACGTCCTCCTCTTTGCAATTATCATCAACAGTAAAGTGCATAACGAATAAATCACTAGTTCTATACTAATTAAAATTTCTTTAGAATTAAATACTAACATTTAGATCAATCACACTTATATGTATAAAATATTAAATTCATTATAAATATTTTATTCTTTCATTTACAACTCATATTAGTTATGAATACGAATCTAAAAAGTTATCATTGATTCAAAAAGTTAGTATTTATAGTTTAATTCATAAAAACTAAAAGAGTCCTTTTCTTTTTTTCCTTTCTCCAAATTAAAGCATATATGGCTTCGATTGCTTTACTTCGAGTTGGTAATTTACAACTCTGTGGCTTTGATGTGATTAATGATTCCATGAGATTTGAGAATCAAAGAGTGGTTAAAGATTTATTTGATCAGCCTGAATTCTCTTCAATAACCCCACATTTTCAGAAATAGCATAAAATAGAGTGAACTGCATGAGTGAAATCACTTGAGCATTATCACCTGTCTAGAAAAATTTACCTAGAAATTCTAGTAGTTATCCTTCAAGATGATTTAAAACTAAGTCATAGTAGCCTTAACATAAATGGACCTTCATGCTCGCGAATAATTTTTATAATTTGTATGATGATTAATGTAGAGGAATAATTTGTTTTCTAATTGCTTTTATCTTAATTTAAATCACCCTCACATTATTCTAAATTATTTTTATCTTCTAATGGCATTAAAGGTAGGAGACAAAGCTCCTGATTTTTCTCTATATGATCAATCTGGACAGAAAAGGAATCTGACGGATTTAAAAAATAAGTCCCTGGTTTTATTTTTTTACCCTAAAGATGATACGCCAGGTTGCACTATAGAAGCATGCGGTTTTCGTGATAAATACGACTTGTTCAAAATTCTAGGCTCTGAGGTTTGGGGTGTAAGTAATGGAGACAGTCAAAGTCATCTAGATTTTGCAAACAAAAATGATCTTCAATATCCTTTACTATGTGATGATAATAATATGTTAAGAGCCCAATTTGGTGTTCCTAAGTTTCTAGGATTATTAGAAGGGCGAGTTACATACATAATTGATTCAAGAGGAATCATTCGTCATATTTTCGAAGATCTTCTTAATGGTCCAGCCCATATCAAAGAAGCGATAAAAGTAGTTAAAGAAATTCAAAAGGAGTAATTAATCAAAAAAGCCGCGAGAAAATAAGAACCAGCCCATTAATATTATTGGCCCCAATCCAAAAGTTAAAAGTACAATTTTCTGAACTAAAGGATTAGTTTCAGAGTATTTATTTAATTTAGACATTTAACAAGACTATAACTAGTAAAATCCATATTACAATAACATAAAAATAGTTATACTGATATAAACCGAACTTTTATTTAATACTACCTATCAGTAATTTCTAAAGATGATAATTAAAGTATAATTTAAATTATACTTCAATTATACTTCAATCAAAGTCCAAGGCCATTTCTATAGCAGATATTAAGTCTTCATTTGAAGGTTGAACACTGGGTCCAAAACGTGCAATAACATTTCCATCTCTACCTATTAAAAACTTCTCAAAATTCCATGAGACATCACCGGCAGGATCTGTCTTATTAAGAGTCGTATAAGGCTCAGTAGTTTGCCCTTGAGCATGAACCTTATTAAAGATCTCAAAATCAACTCCAAAGTTGGTAGAACAAAATTCTTTTATCTCATTCAGTCCTCCAGGCTCTTGACTCCCAAAATCGTTACACGGAAAAGCAAGCACAGTGAAACCCCTTGGTTTGTATTTTTCGTGAATTTCTTGTAACCCTGCGTATTGAGGGGTATTTCCACACAAGCTAGCGACATTAACAATCAAGAGAACTTGACCTGAATAGGCTCCAAGCTTCTCTGTTTCGCCATTTGATCTCTCAACAATGGTTTCTGTTACGTTGACTTGCATACGTTTAAATCATTTGGGTTCCACAAACTAACTGTAATTAATTCTTGCGGAATTGATCAAGCATTCCAAGGAAAATATCTAAACCCCTTTTATTTCAATAGGTTCCAGAGAATTATCAAAAAAATAGACCCTTGCGTAATACGCCGGGGCCTGGGTGATGGGGAATCTTATTTCTAAGCGATATAGATCAAGAAATCAAGCCCCATAGATAGTGGCTTATATACACCCACGAAGCACTACAGGTAGTGGGCCATCAGAAGAGTGGTTCATATGTATTCAAATCTACTCGTTTTGACAAGGGAATCGGCTAATAAGGATGACGTCAGCTGAAAAATCAATACTGAAACGATGATGCTCTAATACTGAGCTGGCAAGTCAGACAGTTTCTAGTTTGAAGACTTAATTAGTTAGAAACCGATACACTCAAACCCTTAAAAAGGCAAAGGAGAGATGAAGTGGTTAATAGATAAAGGTATTCGCAGGTATCTGTAATTTGGAAATTGACTAAATTATATTTAGCAAAAAGAATGATTGATAAATAACAAAATAAAAAAAAAGATTAATCATATTTTCTAATGATAAGATATACTATTTTCTAAACTGTCCTATTAATAGTTATAGTTAAATGTCAGATTTTGAATTCAAACAAGATCATAAAGCCCACATTGAAGAGTTTTTCGACATAATTGATTCAGCATGTTATTCACTACAAGAGGCGACGGAATGTCCGGATTATATTATAGACCATTTACTTAATGAGGCTATTGGATCTTGGCAGATTCCTAATCTTGAAGAGTTAGATAATGCCTTAAAAGAGCAGGAATCCAGATCAAATATAGATGTTTAATGTGATGATTTTATATTTAAGGAATCACACAAATCTAATCTAGTATTTTATTAGGTACCCCCTTAAATAATAATGCAATCCTACGTGAAATTAGTAAGAATGGAAATAATAAATTAGCTTGTTTTCTAGAGCTGAATATGATTCTTAATAATTCTAAAATACTATCTGAGGGTTTATCTATTTTAGAACAAATTAAATTAATGGCTTCTGAGCCAAAGAACATCTGATCGCCATTTATTAAGATAGCCCCTTTTAAATCCATATCATAACCATTTGGTATCTCGGGTGGATTTGTTCTTGCATCTTTGATCTCTATCTGAGGAATATTACTTTTCAATTCCAACAGCTCAGCAAATTTATTGCAAAATGGGCACTCACCATCGTAAATAAAAATAAGTGGTTTACTCAATTTAAATTTCCTCCATATAAAGGGAAAGAATTAGATACAGAACTACCTTAATCTTTATGAATATTAAAACAAACATTAATAATACTTCAATTTTAATCAAATGGTGCAAAGCATTGAAATCAAAAGGGAGATAATTATCGCAGAACCAGATCAGCCAACAGGAGAATAAGAAATTATTAATTCTTTTGTTAGAGAGGATTATTTCTTATTATTATTGTTCGATTAGCTTATTGGAAAAATAATCAGCTTTCTATGAACCCATCCTCTGAAATAATTGGTAACCCCTTTAGTCTATTAATAGAGAGAGTTTTCTGGCTAGGTATAGGATTTTTTCTTGTAGCGACAATAGTTAATGCAATTATAGGATCAAGAATAAATAAACATGGCAATTACAGAATGGAAACAAAAATTAAGGAGATCGCACAAAAAGCGGTAGAAGAGAATGATTGACTACCTTAGAATCAAACAAGAAGCATATTCCATAAATCCAACAAAATGAACTCAGCATTAAATCAAGAGTTAACAAATCCTAGTCTTTTCAACTTATCAGCAGCGATAGCACTAGTTGTTCTTATTATTCTATGCCTGTGTGTAATAGGAGTGAAATTTATATACAAAGATAAAGAAAAAGGAGTTCAAGAGGAACCTTCTAAAATTAGTGGTAAAGGCTTTTAAGTCTTTAGAATATAATTAATGTCATTTGGAGATAAGTTTTATTGATGTAATAGAAAAGTCATTTGATCATTAACTCAATAATTTCTCTAGTATTTGATGACAACTCAGACTCATGTAAGCGCTTTACAGAGTTGAACATATTTGAAGAGTAAGGTTCAACATAAGATTTCCATTTACTAAATACTTTTACAAGCCTAGAAGCTGTAATGGGGTTCCTTTTATCTATTAATAATATTTGGTCGGCCATAAAAGAGTAGCCAGATTCATCTAGAGCATGAAAAGATCTAATATTTTGAGTAAATCCTCCTAAAACAGCTCTAAGAGAATTGGGAGCTAGTGGGTCAAATAAATGATGATTCAATAATCTATTTACAACTTCTAATGAGTTTTCTCTATAAATAGATGATTCTAAAAGAAACCAAGTATCCAAGATAATTGGATTATCCTTCCACCTCTGGTAAAAGATATTCATTGCTTCATCTCTTTCAGGGCAGTCAACTTTAATTAGAGAAGAAAGTGCTGCTCGAGAAAGACTCATTGATGAACTACTAACTGCTTGTAGCATATGATTCTTAATATCATGATTATCTGTATAAATCAAGATATTCCAAATAGATTCTATTAATTTACGTTCTTGAATGGCAATGGGCCATTTCTGAAATCGATATGGATAACATTTATCTAACAGCTCATGTAATTCATCACTCAATATATTCGCTATTTTAGAAGAAAATAAAAGAGAGGATTGGTATAGATATATCGGGTCAATTTTTTCTTGATCAAGCTCTAATTCTGATAGGGATGGCATTTTTAATACTGCAGCAAGGAAACCAATAGTATCCTTAGAATAATTATTTATTATGTTTCGAAATAGAATAATGGAAGATTCCTCTAATATATTCTTTCTATGATTTGACTGGTCTAAGAGTATTAATTCTCGGACTAAATTCTGTAATAAATTCCATTTACTAAAAATATCATTATCATTTTTTATAAGATATTGAGACTCTATAAGAGATAAGTCTGTAGTCCATTTTACTGGTGCTGAAAAGTTACGGAAAACTGAAATAATTGGACTACTCAATTGATTAGGTAAAGCATCTAATATAAATACTTTCTCAAACTCATCTAAAATTAATAGTTTTTCTAAATGTGAGTAATCCTCAAAATATAATGCGACTTTAATAGGTATAACTAATGGCAATGGATCAGCTCTTTGATCCATTGGTTGAATTTTCTGTGAAATGGTTAATTTCAATTGTTGCTTCTCACTATCCCATTGTCTAATAATATTTACTGATGGTGTACCAGGTTGAGAATACCAAAAGTTGAATTGTTTAATATCAAAATTCGTTTTGTATCCATTATTAGTTGCACCTTCTATTAATGAGTTAACAAAATCCTCTGTAGTGACAGCTAACCCATCATTGAGTTTGATATAATTTTTTATTCCAGCAATAAAGTTTTCTTTACCAACTAAAGTTTGAAGCATTCGAATAATTTCCGCTCCTTTTTCATAAATAGTAGTTGTATAAAAGTTATCTATTGATACATATTCAGTTGGTTTTACAGGATGGGAAGTTGGTCCAGAATCCTCCTTAAACTGAACTGATCTAAGTAAAGAAACATCTTCTATTCGTTTTAATGCTGAATAATGGATGTCGGAAGTGAATGATTGATCTCTGAAAACAGTTAATCCTTCTTTTAAAGATAATTGAAACCAATCCCTACAAGTAATTCGATTGCCAGTCCAATTATGAAAGTATTCATGTGCGATTACACTTTCTATCCTTTGTAATTCATCATCAGTTGTAATTTCTACATCGGCAAGTATTAACTTAGAATTGAATATATTCAATCCTTTATTTTCCATTGCCCCCATATTAAAATGCCTAATCGCTACAATATTGTATAAATTCAAATCATATTCCAAACCAAACACATCTTCATCCCATTTCATTGCTCTTTTAAGAGATTGAATAGCATGAGTAGTAAAACGTTCATCACCAGGTTCCACATAAAGATCAATGGAAACATATCGACCACTATGTGTTAAGTAATTATCCTGAACTAATGATAGTTTACCGGCTACTAAAGCAAATAAATAGGATGGTTTTGGGAAGGGATCTTCCCAAGTCACCTCGTGCCTTGAGGGATCATTAGAAATCAATGAGGAATTTAACTTATTTCCATTAGATAAAAGAATTGGATATTTGTCCTTACAAGCTTCAATTCTAACTTTGTATCTACTTAAAACATCTGGTCGATCAGGGTGAAAACAAATACGCCTAAAACCCTCTGCTTCACATTGCGAAACTAAAATTCCACAACTCGAGTACAAGCCCTCTAGAGAGGTATTAGAGAATGGGTTAATACGAGAATATATATCTAAGGTAAATGGACTATTAGGTATATTATTTATTGTAAGAATATCATGATTTAGAATATATGAATCTTTAGAAATCTCGGAATTATTAACTAATATTTTCTGTAATTCAATCTGAGATCCTTTAAATATCAATGCTGCTGGGCTATCACTTTTAGGGCTGATATGCATTGATGAAATAATATATATGAATTCATCATAGATAGTGAAGTTCAGGAATATATCAGGAATTTGAAAGGGATAAGTCTCATAGTCAGAGAGTTTAATCTTAGAATAATTTCCCATCTTCCTTTTCAAGTTTATTGGCTATTGAGATTATATTATCATTAATTCTAACACATATTTTCAGCATAATGATTGGACTGATAATATTTACCTAGAGATTTTGTCATAATAACCTATAAAATAAGACTATAGAATTACTACCAAAATAAAAATGGTGGCAATTAATATTGCTAAGAGCGATATGACCTTGAAAAAATATTTCTGAGAGAAGTGCAGCCAATCATTTTCCATGAACAATAAGAATAGACATTTTAAATATTATACTATTGGAGAACTTATCAGGCATTAGAATAAACAGTCTTGAAACAAACTATTAAGTTATTATATTTATATTTGATAGGTTGACTTATCTAACAAAAAATAAAATTCTATTTAGAATTAAAGATAGAATAATTATATTAATTGACGATACCTGATGATTAAACTGATTTATACCGAGTTGAATCGGAATATCATAGAGATATAGATTCATAGGATTTCCTAGAAAGAATTTCATCATGTAAGGAGATTTTATAACTATTTTTATTGTGTTTGCCGAAACTTATATTTTGAAATGGCTGCTCATTCTTTACATGCAAGGCAGAACAACCTTCAATAGCAATACAGTCTTCAATCACACCTTCTTTAACAATACTATTTACGTAAGGTTCTCGACAAGGCTCCTCGTCAAAATGAGGACAGCAGTTTCCTTTGATAAGATCTAGGCAGTCTATTATCGATAAGTCATTCTGCCATGAATCGGTAATTCCTTTGGAAAACCAACAAATCGCACCTGCACTAACACCGCTCATAATAACTCCTTTCTGATAAGCCTTTTTTATAATTACGTCTAGCCCCCAATCTCTCCATATAGCTAACATGCTTTTAGTGTTTCCACCTCCTACATAAATAATATCTTGCTTATTGATATGTTGTTCTAAGCCTATAGTTCTTTTAAAAAAATCTATATGAGTAGGGGTGCAATCAAGTTTTGTAAATACCTGATAAAAGTTAAGCTTATATAAATCGTTATCTCCACTTGCAGTTGGAATAAAGCATATATTGGGCTTTTGAGCATTAGAAAGACTAATAATATATTTTTCTATTTTCATATCACCAGGAGATCTTCCAAAACCTCCTCCTCCGATAGCAATAATATGTCTATCCATGATTTCTCAAGAGATAATAGAATATACTATAAAAGTTAGACGTAAAGAAATAATAGGGCATCAATATTCACATCTCTGTTTGAATTTTAAAATATATCAATTTGATGGATTGAAAGTATTGTTTTCTTTTCGCATCACTCGTAAATCAAGCTAATATACTATAAAGAGTTCTTGTAATTCCTTAGTAGAGAACGAACATAAGTAAATACAATGCATAAAGTTCCAATACCTGAAATAATTATTTTAACTAATCCATATGCCAAAAGGAGATAAAAGAAAGGCCAACTACATATTAATAAAAATATTAATATGTAGGATCTTAATCCAATCCTGGAAAGTTTGTCTCGAAGAACTGCTACTGAATCAAGTAAGTCCTCCTTAAGATCGTCCATGAGGCTTAAGGTTTATATGTTGCATTCATAATGCAACCTTAAATAGAGTTTGGCCAGTGAAATTTAATAAGTCTATTTAAATCTGATTATAAATGCTTAGTTTGGGAGCAAGCAGGTTGGATTTTCAAATACGTTAGCCCTAATGAAATTCAAATCTAAACAAAATAGCTTGTAAGTAGGGGGAAATCATTTGGATGTATACAATTCAATGGCTTCAAATGACTATCCTCAAATACCTCGAATCCAATAGAAATACCTAGTTCACGCATAGTTATAAAATTGAATTAGATAAGAAGCTATATTGATATATTACGCGAGATTATTAGTCCTTTGAATATAACCTTGGGCAGGCAATAACCAGGTGGATCTCTAGTGCTGAATAAACACAAAGGAATAATTAATAACTGAACTATATTCTTAAGAATTTACAAGGTAAATTCAATCAAATATCTAATTAAAAAGTATTGATACTAGAAGTAATTTATTTTTAGTAAATAAAGCTATAAGTAAAAAAATATTTGTCTTATATTATAAGATCTTAGGGCAAAGGAAAACATTATTTAAATATCATGGTAAATTCGCATAGAAGATTAAGACTAATCTAGAGATCTTATTAAAGTATAGATATCTAAAGGATTAGTAATCCATCGTGAAGTATTGCGCTAATATAAAATGAATGGAATCCAAGATCATTAAAATGAAAAAAAAAGTTTTATGTCCATTATGTAACTACTCATCTAAAATCATAGGCAAGTATATTTTTAATGTTGAATACGATGAAATATATTTTGGGAATCCTATTATCTGGAATTGTCAGAATTGTAATTTATCATTTGTAGATCCCATACCTATTGAGGAGAAAATTGAATATTATTATAAGCATATATATAGATCAAAAGGAA
>CACILY010000001.1 GCA_902587615.1 uncultured Prochlorococcus sp. | reverse complement strand
GTAGCTCTTAGTGCCGCACATTTAAATTGTAGAGCTGTAATAGTTATGCCTTTAACGACACCTGCAGTGAAAATTTCGGCTGTTAAGGCTCTTAATGCAGAAGTTATATTGCACGGTGAAACCTATGATGAAGCCTATAAAGAAGCCTTAAAAATATCCACAAATTATGGATTGACATTTATACATCCGTTTGATGATCCTGATGTAATAGCTGGGCAAGGAACTATAGGAATGGAGATATTAAGACAGATTAAAGATCCTCCAGACGCTATCTATATAGCTGTTGGCGGTGGTGGATTAATAGCAGGTGTGTCTGCTTATATAAAAAGTCTCTGGCCTGAAACAAAAATAATTGGAGTTGAACCTGAAGACGCGGCTGCGATGACACAATCACTAAAACAAGGCAAGCGGGTACAAATAAATCATGTTGGTTTATTTGCAGATGGTGTAGCAGTAAGAGAAGTTGGCACTAATACATTTTCGTTAGCACAAAAATATGTTGATTCAATGGTCACAGTTAGTACAGATGAGATCTGTGCTGCGATTAAAGATGTTTTTGAAGATACTCGCTCAATACTTGAACCTGCAGGAGCACTCGCTATTGCAGGACTTAAACTAGATATTACAAATAATCAATATGAAAATAAAAACTTAGTGGCAATTGCATGCGGAGCAAATATGAATTTTGAACGACTTAGATTTGTTGCAGAACGAGCAGAGCTAGGAGAACAGAAAGAAGCAATGTTTGCTGTGGAAATACCAGAAAACGCTGGAAGCCTTAGGACATTGTGCTCAGTTATAGGAAAGAAAAATGTTACTGAATTTAGTTACAGAATGTCTAAAGGAAATACAGCTCAAATATTTATGGGTATTGAAGTAGATGGTCTAGAAGAGCAAATAAACCTTTCAGAAAAATTTAGTTCAGCTGGTTTCAATAATCTTAATCTGACTAATGATGAATTATCAAAAGTACACTTAAGACACATGGTTGGTGGAAGACTTCCTTCATTAGATGAGAATAAATATGGAGAAGAATACAAAGAACTTTTATATAGATTTGAATTTCCAGAAAGACCTGGAGCACTAATGAAATTCGTTAATACAATGAAACCTCAATGGAGTATAAGCATCTTTCATTACAGGAATCATGGAGCAGATATAGGAAGAATTGTTGTAGGAGTTTTAGTTAAACGAAAGGAATTAGAGGCTTGGCGAATTTTCTTAAAGGATATTGGCTACAAAAGTTGGGAGGAGACTGATAATCCAGCCTACAAATTGTTCCTAGGTGCAAATGAAGGATAATCAAGTTATTTTTGGTATAACAGTTGGATTAAAGCAATCACTAAAGAATCATTACCTATTTCAATAGAGAATGTAACCGACATTTCTCTACCTGCGAGAATTGAGGCCGTACTTTATCTAAAAGGCAAACCTATAACTGTCGCCGAAATAGCCACTCTCCTAAAAGAAGAAGAATCTTCGATTGAACAAGCATTAATAGCCTTAATGGCTGGATATTCTCAAAGAGATACAGCTCTAGAAATAAATGACAAGTCTGGTCTCTACAGTCTGGAACTTCGTTCTGGCTTAAGTGAATTGGTTCAAAATCTCCTACCAGTCAATATTTCATTAGGAACCTTAAGAACTCTTGCAACAATAGCCCTAAAAAAAAGAATCCTACAGTCTGAACTTGTCGATCTCCGAGGCTCTGGTGCTTACGACCACATAAAGGAATTAATATCCCAAAATTTTATTGATCGAAAAAGACAAAGAGAAGGTCGCTCCTATTGGCTTACCCTTTCAGAAAAATTCCACCAGACATTTACAGTTGTTCCAGATATAACTGACACGGAAACTAAAAAAGTGGCATAAAGTAAAATCGGTCAAACTAATCACTGAATATGAGTTCACAAATTATTTCCACTGTGTTTGGTGTTTTATCCCAAACACTACTTATATATTCTTACTTGCTCATAATAAGGGTCTTATTGAGTTGGTTTCCCAATCTTGATCAATCTAATCCTATTCTAACAAATCTATATTCGATAACAGATCCATATCTAAACGTCTTTAGGGGAATTATTCCTGCCATAGGAGGAATAGATATATCTCCTATACTTGCATTTTTACTCTTAAACTTTGTTCAAAGTCTTGTCAATTATATTAGATTTACTTCACTAAATAGCGCATTACAATTTTACGGCTGATTATTAATCAACGAATATCTCCACTCCCTTCAATCATCCCTCTCTCCTTCCTAGAAGACAGTTTTTTTAAGTTCGATTCAGCCACTTGTTCTAAATCAAAACCCAATTCTGCACTCAATTGAGCTACATACCAGAGAACATCTCCTAGTTCTAATTTAATTGATTCCTTGGCTATATCATCAAAAACCCCAGACTTGTCTCTAATTATTTTCTTGACTTTGTCGGCTACTTCACCAGATTCACCAGCAAGCCCCAAAGTTGGATAAATAGGATTGTCTCCTAGGTTTGGATAGATAGCTGTTCTTCTTGATCTGACTTGATAATCGTTTAGTTCCATGTTCAATAATTAATAAAATAAGGTAATGACTTTTTATCTCTTAACAGGATATTATTTTTTGAACAAACTTTGGTCTTCTGAATGTCCCAGGTTGATCTAACTAGACGGACCAAGATAGTCGCGACAATTGGGCCTGCAACTGAAAGCGCAGAGGTCATCACTCAGCTTGTAAAAGCTGGAGCCACAACCTTTAGATTAAATTTTTCGCATGGAGACCACAATGAGCATGCAAAACGTATCAAAACCATTCGTCAAGTAGCAATTGATCTTGGAGTACATATAGGGATATTGCAAGATCTACAAGGTCCCAAAATTCGATTAGGAAAATTCAAAGATGGTCCGATTAAAATTTCAAAGGGAGCTAAATTCACTCTCACATCAAAGAAAATTAATTGTGACAAAACAGCTGCAAACGTAACTTATGAGAAATTGGCTGAAGAAGTACAAGAAGGTAACAGAATTCTTCTAGATGACGGTAGAGTAGAAATGAAAGTAGAAAAAGTTGATTTAACAAATAAGAATGTCTACTGCGTAGTAACAGTTGGTGGAGTGCTTTCCAATAACAAAGGTGTTAATTTTCCAGATGTGCAATTATCAATAAAAGCACTAACCCATAAAGACAAGGAAGATCTTAAATTTGGACTTAGTCAAGGTGTGGACTGGATTGCACTTAGTTTTGTAAGGAATCCTCATGATCTCACCGAAATAAAAGAGTTAATAGCTAGCCATGGTCATAACGTTCCAGTAGTAGCAAAGATTGAAAAATTCGAAGCTATTGATCAAATAGACGATGTATTAGAACTGTGTGACGGTGTAATGGTTGCGAGAGGAGATCTTGGAGTTGAAATGCCTGCAGAAGAAGTACCACTACTTCAAAAAGAGCTTATTAAAAAAGCTAATACTCTTGGTATTCCAATAATTACAGCTACTCAAATGCTTGATTCCATGGCAGCCAGTCCAAGACCAACTCGGGCTGAAGTGAGTGATGTCGCGAATGCAATACTTGATGGAACTGATGCCGTGATGCTTTCAAACGAGACTGCAGTAGGTGATTATCCCGTCGAAGCAGTCTCAACAATGGCAACAATAGCTAGAAGAATAGAACGAGATTATCCACAGAGACATATAGAAAGTCATCTACCAAGTACCATTCCAAATGCCATAAGTGCAGCAGTAAGTAGCATCGCTAGACAACTTGAGGCCGCTGCAATAATACCCTTAACCAAAACGGGCGCAACTGCACATAATGTTAGTAAGTTCCGTCCAGCTACTCCCATACTGGCTATAACCAGTGAAATTGAAGTAGCGAGAAAACTACAATTGGTCTGGGGAGTTATACCCTTATTAATAAAAGATCAAAACAGTACTACTAAAACTTTTAATCTTGCGATGAAGCATGCGGAAGAAATTGATATACTAAAAGTAGGTGATATTGTTGTACAAACTGCTGGAACGCAAACTGGAATAAGTGGATCTACAGACTTAATAAAAGTAGGAATAGTAGGTGAAAAAGTAGTTCATAGTGAACAGAAAGACCACATCATTTAAAAATGATGAACAGAAGATTATCAACTAAAGAAACAATATATATGGCGTGTAAAACGCTGAGAACAAATAAACTTAGAAGTATATTGACTATGTTGGGAATTGTAATCGGTAACGCCTCAGTAATAACCTTAGTAGGAGTAGGAAAAGGAGCTCAAAATTTAGCTGAAGATCAATTAAGTAATTTGGGAGCAAACGTATTATTTGTAGTACCAGGGAATAACGACACAAGAAGAAGAGGAGTTGCTTTTCCGAAAAACTTAGTACTAAAAGATTCAGATGCAATAGCTAGTCAGGTGCCAACAGTTAAACGGGTAGCGCCTCAAATAGCATCTACTGAGGTTATCCAATATGGATCAAAAAGTAAGAGTAGTTCTATACTTGGTGTGACCTCAAACTTCTTACTTGTTAGAAGTTTCGATATTGCAAAAGGTAGATTTATAAATGAAGGAGATATGAGAAGTGCCAATAATGTTGTTGTAATAGGTCCTGATTTAAACGAAAAATTATTTAAACAAAAACAAGGAATAGGTGAAAGTCTAAGGATAAAAGATCAATCATTCAAAGTTATTGGAATAATGGCTCCAAAAGGAGCCGTATTTGGTAACAACCAAGATGAGAATGCTTATATTCCCTTAACTACAATGGTTAATAGATTAACTGGAAAAGACCCAACATATGGTGTAAGTCTTAGCTATATAAGTATTGAAGCAACAAGTGAAGAAGCAACAAGAGCTGCAAAGTTTCAAATTACAAATCTTTTAAGACAAAGACACAAAATAATTCGTGAAGATGATTTTGCAGTCAGATCTCAAAAAGATGCATTGTCAATTGTGTCTAACATCACTGGAGGTCTAACGTTAATGTTAGGAGCAATAGGAGGCATTTCATTACTTGTTGGAGGCATAGGAATTATGAATATAATGTTGGTCTCTGTAAGTGAAAGAACTCAAGAAATAGGCCTCAGAAAATCATTAGGAGCAAGACAAGCAGATATACTAAATCAGTTCTTAATAGAATCACTGATACTAGCAATTATTGGGGGTGCAGTAGGAACTGGAACAGGTTTAGGTACAGTTGCTCTCATTTCATTATTAACACCTTTACCTGCACAAATCGGTACAGGTATGATATTAATCACGGTACTAATATCAGGGTCGATAGGCTTAACATTTGGTGTATTACCAGCAAAGAAAGCAGCTAGTTTAGATCCTATAGTTGCATTAAGAAGTCTTTAGTATTATTCATACTTTTAATATACAAGAGATTATACATAGGATATACAAGCAGAATAATCTCCCAGTTAAATATTATTTAAAGGGTCAATGACTAAAGATTTACAGATTCGAAGTCACAATAACGTCAAGACTTCGTCTAGAATCGTTAAAAATACTTGTTCTAATGAATTCGAGGTGGCGTGGAATAGCATTATGGGTTCTTCCAATAGCCTTGGTAGTACTGCTATCTTGGCAAATAATTGGAAATACAACTAACCCGGCAGAAAATTCAGGGAATCCTTCAATAACTTCTAGAAGTACTCCAGTAACACCAATTAGCTATGGGCGTTTTCTCGATTATCTGGATTCAGGGAAAGTTTCTTCAATAGATATATATGAAGGAGGTCAAAACGCAATAGTAGAAACTATTGATCCAGACTTAGATAACAAAGTTCAAAAACTGAGAGTGGACCTACCAGGTTTAACACCTGAACTTATAGATAAATTGAAAAGCAATGCTATAAATTTTGATATACATCCAGCACGTACTACATCTCCTGCTCTTGGCATTTTTGGAAGCCTCTTGTTCCCAATAATTCTTATAGGAGGTTTAATCCTTCTAGCTCGAAGATCAAATTCAATGCCAGGAGGTCCTGGCCAAGCAATGCAATTCGGCAAGACGAAAGCCAGATTTGCAATGGAAGCAGATACCGGTGTGAAATTTGAAGATGTTGCAGGTGTTGATGAAGCGAAAGAAGACCTAGAAGAAGTAGTTACCTTTTTGAAAACACCAGAGAAATTTACCTCTGTAGGAGCTCAAATTCCTCGAGGAGTGCTTTTAGTTGGACCACCTGGTACTGGTAAAACATTGCTTGCAAAAGCTATTGCAGGTGAAGCAGGGGTACCTTTCTTTTCATTATCTGGATCAGAATTTGTTGAGATGTTTGTAGGAGTAGGTGCAAGTAGAGTGAGAGATCTTTTTAAAAGAGCTAAGGAGAACAGCCCATGTTTAGTATTTATAGATGAGATTGACGCAGTTGGTCGGCAAAGAGGAGCAGGAATTGGAGGAGGAAATGATGAAAGAGAGCAAACATTAAATCAACTCTTAACAGAAATGGATGGGTTCGAAACCAATATTGGAATTATTATTATTGCAGCTACTAACAGACCTGATGTTCTTGATTCTGCATTAATGAGACCAGGAAGATTTGATAGACAAGTTACAGTTGATGCACCTGATATAAATGGTCGTTTATCAATATTAAAAGTTCATTCAAGAAATAAGAAACTTGCTAAGCAGTTAACATTAGAAAGTATTGCAAGAAGGACACCTGGTTTTACTGGAGCAGATTTAGCAAATTTATTAAATGAAGCAGCGATTCTTACTGCTAGGAGAAGAAAAGAATCTATTGGTCTCTCTGAGATTGACGATGCTGTAGACAGAATAATTGCTGGGATGGAAGGGCAGACATTAATAGATGGTAAAAGTAAAAGACTTATTGCTTACCATGAAATTGGACATGCATTAATCGGAACACTTGTTAAAGATCACGATCCAGTGCAGAAAGTAACAGTAATTCCAAGGGGACAAGCCAAAGGACTTACATGGTTTTCTCCTGATGATGATCAAATGCTCGTAAGTAGAGCACAATTAAAAGCCAGAATTATGGGTGCCCTAGGAGGAAGGGCAGCAGAAGACATCATTTTTGGCAGATCAGAAGTAACGACAGGAGCAGGAGGAGATATACAACAAGTTGGATCTATGGCAAGACAAATGGTTACAAGGTTTGGAATGAGTAATTTAGGACCTGTATCACTTGAAGGAGATAGCCAAGAAGTATTTATAGGAAGAGATCTTATGACAAGGAATGATGTCTCTGACTCTATTAATCAACAAATAGATGAACAAGTAAGGATAATAGTTAAACAATGCTACAAAGAAACACTCCATATAATTAAGGAGAATAGAGAAGCTATGGATAAGTTAGTGGAAGTTATTATTGAGAAAGAAACAATTGATGGTGACGAATTTGTAGAGATTTTATCAACATTCGCAGATATACCCATAAAAGATAGATTTACTCCCGTTCTAAATTGAAAAAGTTATATCTAATTAACTGGTTTAACAGAATTTTTATCAAAAACTGAATCAATAAGACCATACTTTATTGCTTCATGAGGTGACATGTAGAAGTCTCTATCAGTATCTTCTCTAATTCGATCAAGAGGTTGACCTGTTCTGTCAGACAATTCTTGGTTAAGACGTTCCTTTAAATAAAGAATTTCATCTGCCTGGATCCTTATATCACTTGCTTGACCACTAGCACCTCCTAAAGGTTGATGAATCATGAGCCGAGAATGAGCCAAACTACTTCTTTTGCCCTTGGTGCCAGCACATAAAAGAAATGCACCCATACTTGCTGCAAGACCAACACAAACAGTCTGAATATCGGGCTTAACGTGCTGCATAGTATCGAAAATACCTAATCCATCGTAAACAGAGCCTCCAGGAGAATTTATATAAAGGAAGATGTCTTTGTCTGGGTCTTCGGCCTCAAGAAATAACAATTGGGCCACTACTCTATTCGCAGAATCATTTGTTACTGGCTCTCCAAGGAATATTATCCTTTCTCTCAAAAGACGTGAATATATATCGAAGGCTTTTTCACCCCTGCCAGATTCTTCTATGACTATTGGAATCATAATTTGATTGAGTTCTTTTTCAATCCTAACGAGATTAGAAGCTAAGATAAAGGATGATTAGAGTTTAAAGCTAAAGAAATTGAATAGTCATCTGACCATCTCTGACAGCAAAAAATCATTCTATAAAGAATTTCCATATGTAATACCACACATATATAGGAGAGTTGCAGATGAATTAATTGTTGAACTTCATTTGTTGAGTCATCTAAAAGAATTTACCTTAGATGATCTTTTTGCGGTGGGATTGAATAGAGTCTTCTCAGATTTAACAGTTGGATATAAGCCAACTGATCATCTTGATAAATTATTTGATGCTATTTGCAATTGTACCGATATAGAACCTAAAACAGTAAGAAATAAGTCTCAGGAATTAATTAAATCAATGAGAGATCATAGTTATGAAGAAATATTGTCGTTATCGCAAACAAAGTCATCTCGTATTAAGGATATATTCATTAATAAAAACTCCAAATACTCTAGGTTAACGATAATTGGTATATACGTGTTAATCAAGGATTTAGATGATAACAATCAAACTCAAGAAGAATTGATTAAAACTGTCATAAACATAGGAGATTGCCTTGGCTTCTCACAGCAAAGAATAGAAAAGGATATAACCTCATATATGCACAGCATAGAAAAGATTCAGCAATTCATAGAACTTCAATTAGAATTAAATAAAAAGAGAAAGTAATATCATTTATTCTTTTTTGTTGATCGCCTCTTATCCTTAAAATTTACAGAAGATATATATATAATGGCTATAGTGATAAAAACAAGAGATATTAATGATACTAAAGATAATATAGTTATAAGATCTATTCTGATAAATAGATCTGAGATATTAAATATCGATTGATCCATCGCCATTTCTACCCCAAACAACCATGGCTATAGAAAAAGTGAATATTCCTGCCAATGAAGCCCATGCAAATGTAAATAGCATGATTACAATAGTTAATCTCTATTACTATATCATAAAGATGTAAAGCATTAAACCAATTAATTATAGAAAAAGTAATGGGAAGAATAGTAAAAACTCATAGTACTTACATAGAAGGCCTTATAGACAAGTTACGTAATATAGCTTCGGACCCAAGAATACAAACAATAACACCCGGGGTAATCGGACAAACTAAGAATAAAAATGAAAAACTAATATTAAGGATATCTAGAGAGACATCTACAGGTTATAAACTAATAGCAAGAAAAGGTAAATGCTATCAAGAAGTCTTTATAGTCGGTCAACTTAGTATAGAGGAAATGAAGTCGCTCTTATTAAATTAGAGACTATTGGATAACTCATCTTGTGCATTCTCAATTAATTTATCAGGACATATATCTTTAACTGATTCAGATAATTCTTTGATTACATCTTCTTTTATAAGATCCATTGCTGTATTGATTTCTATAATATCAAACATAATTGAAATCTCGGTTAATTCATCATAAACTAAATCAAAGAAATCAAAATTAATAAATTCTAAAAAATAAAGCAAAGCTAAAGATATAGGCTAGTATCGAAATTAAACGATTTGTATTATTAATGACTACAGTAAAGTTAGTATTGACGTCTTTCATGCTATTAATAATACCTTCAAATTCAATTGCCTCTAACGATTATGAAGTTATCAGATATTGCATGAACTTTGTAGAATATGAACAATGCAAAAAGGAATTTAATATCGATACCAACAAAGATGGGTTATATGATCGATATAAAAAGAAGTCCGGTCCTACTCGCATACCAATCATTCCTTACAAGCAATAGGTCTAATTTATAATTCGTATTCTCCTAGAAAGGTGGTTATTAAAACCAGATAATTTTCGTAGATCTTCTTCGTATCTTCTGTATATCCAACTGTTTTATATAGTTCAACCAAGGAATTCAGCTCTAAAAGTGCAGACCGAAAAGCTTCACGATATTCAATCTGAATATCCTCCTCTGAGATATCATTGATCTTCGCTGTAATAAGCTCCACTTCTTTTTTAGCTGAAGCCATGTTCTTTTCCATTTCTGGGTCTAATTTTCTTCTCTTCTTAGGCATGGGATAACTATGAATAATTAATATTAACCTCTAGTTCAATTCATAGAGCATTATAAACATTTTATTACATCACGTTCCATATACTCATATTAGAGAAATATGAAAGGGAAGATCATAAGAAATTTAATTATTTTTTTATATAATGGTAAGATAAGTCAATTTTAAAATTAAGGTTTATTATTTAATAAACCATTGTAAAAATGGCTAGCATTACTCAGAAAAACTCCTCTGAGAGAAAAACTAAGCGCGATCCACAGTTACCTTGGTGGGTAGAACTACTTTTTGTACAAGTAGGATTACCAGACAAATGGTTATCAAAAATACTAAAAGCAAAAAGAGACACAAAAGCATACATTAGTGAGAATCAAGCTCAGATAATATATGGGTCAGTTGTATTGATATTCTTTTTATCTCTTCTACCAGTTACAACCTACTATTACCGTATTAACAAATGTGTTGAGTGGACAATTGACAATAATAAAGAAAGTACAACTGTGAGTGATAAATTATTATTGAATGCGATTGCCAATAATTACTGCAATGGAGGAAGCTAGTTAATTGTTTTATTCTCAGATTTGAAATCGTCATCTATTCGATAGTTGGGCTTAATAGCAGGTGTTTTACCTTCTATTAATGGAGCAAACATAAATAATAGCCGGCCAAATGAAGGGACCCAGATTTCTTTATAAAGAAATTTAAGTAAGCTGATCATATGATATTTATTAGTTAAATGAATTATACCTTGGATTAAAATTAGCAATCATAAAGTGTGATATAATATGCTATATTTAACTAATTGAAATGGCTACAGTTAAGGAAAAAAAAGAACTAGTAAAAACCGCTTTGAAATCACTACGAGCAGAACTCAGAGATATGCATCTAGGCGTAACAGAGGAACTTACCCTTCCTGAAGCAGTAGAAGTGAAAAAACTTATGACAAAGATGGAAGAACTATTGGCTGTTGTAGAGGCAAAAACAACACGAAAGCCAAAAGCAACTAACGACTAGTTAACCCATTCCAAATGAATAGAAAGATATATATGTCTTCACTGCGCAATTAGCGGCGATCAAGTAAATATCACTATAATTAGAAAAAATCACCTAGAACCATGAGTAAATCATATCTAATAACATTATTCGCTATATCATCGCTACTTACTGGTTGCACATATTTAGAGAACCAACGCAATCAAATAAATAATCAGACACAAGAAGAAGATCAATTGCAGGATGATAAAAGTAAATCAACTCAGGAGATTGAAATAACTACATCATGCAGTGACGGCAATATCGATAAATACCTCTCTGAAGGTTGGATTATCAAGGATAAAAAAACACAATCCAAAACATGTAGCTGGAAATCAGTACCTTCACGTCCAGGATGTAACATGGATCTCGAAAAAGGATGCCGAGTCAATGTCCCAGATCAAGTTGGTGAAGAAACAATATATATACTTGAAAGAAAAGGTAGTTGAAACATTAAAATGTCAAAAGTGAAAAGAAACGATTCTGAATTAGATAGTTTAGTTAATGACATTGCTATGCGGATTAAAGAACTTGGAAGTGAACAGCATTTAACTAATATAAGTAACGAATTAAAAGAAATTATCTACACATCAGAAAATAATAATAAATAGTGAATTATAGAACAACTGAACACATTAATCATAATTAAAAATATAATATAGAAATAGAGTTACTCCTATAATAAGCAAAATGATTAATATGTTTACACTGTAAACGACGTCACCTTCTATCATAAAGAGATAAACTATTAATTAAAGTCTATGAGACATTTTAAAAATATGCAAATAATTCTGAACATCAGATGAGGCTTTATTAACTATTTGCTAGTGACCAAATAAACCTAATTCCAAGAAATATGAGCAGAGCCTGAAAAACATATTTAAGAGCAACAGCAAGAATAAAGACTACTAGTACAAGTAAAATTGGAGTTATTACATCTGATGGTAGTGAGGTTGCATTCATACCATCATTACTAGAAGATGGTATTACTTCTGGTTCGATTACCATATCAATATCAAAGACAACATATAATTTTCTAAATATAGACTATAGGCTGTTTCAAATGCAATATCAAAGATATATTGATGAAATCTAACAAAGTAATTAAATATAATATTAAGATGAGTTAAAACTAATAATGGATAATTGTAGAATTTAGAAAGTAAAGTGATAATGGACATATGCTTATACCATTATTACGTGATCTCTCTGATTATTTCGCTATAAGAACTAAGACGATAACTCGAATTGCTATTGCAGATATTATGAATGATAAAATGTTACTTGAATGGTATAAGAAAGTACTTGCTAATATGGTCTGTATAGATTCTCTTATTGGTATTGGTTATTTTGAATCTGAATTTAGTCATGGATATATAATGGCCTCAAGATTCTATAACAAAAGAGCAATTGAAATCATCAACTATAATCTTGATAAAAGAAACATAAACTTGAATAAATACAATGACATCACTCTTCTAAAAGCTAAAATTGAAAAATAGAGAGACTCATATTTTTTTCAGAATAAACGGATAAAAAACTATAATAAATATAGCTAGCGGGTGATTCTTAATTGCATATAATAGAGAGATGAATGTAAAGTGATCTAAGAGTATTTTTATTTCAATACGAAGGTCATATATAGCCAAGAATAATAATATTAATGGTATATATTCTAATAGATAATAAAAGTCTATCTGTTTATAAATTTTCCTCATTAAAATCATCAGTTTTCTTTGTTGACTCATTATATGAATAACTTGATTTAAATCTACTTAGAATTGTTGGAGCCAAAGCAATACTTGACCAACTGCCTACAATCACACCCAAGGATAAGGCTATCGCAAACCAATAAAGCGTCGATCCACCAAAGAAGATTAGAGCTAATAATGGTAATAATGTAGTACTGCTTGTATAAAGTGTTCTGGTTAATGTTGCAGAAACTGCTTGATCAATAACATTTAAATAATTATACTCAGATACTTTAATAGAATTTATCTCTCTAATTCTATCAAAAACCACAACTGTATCATTAACTGAATAACCCGCAATTGTTAAAAGAGCTACGGCAAAAAGACTATCAACTTCAATATGATAAAGAAGACCAAGCCAAGAAAACACTCCACATACAATAATTACATCATGAGCTAATGCTAATAAGGCTAAAAAAGCATAGCGCCTGTCAAACCTAATCGAAATATATATAGCTATTCCTGTAAAGGCAAAAAGAAGAGATAATAAACTACTTTTTAATAATTGAACCCCTAAAGTTGGACCTATAGTCTGAACGGAAAGGCCACCAGATTCAATTGATCCTAATACTGGTTTGAGATACTCAATAACATTTTGAGCTTGCGAGGCAGACAAAAAGGGCATCCTAAGGGATACCGATTGATAACCATCAAGAAACTGAATCCTAGAACGAGAAAGATCAGGTATTTGATTATTTATTTCTGTACTATTAGAAAGATCAGTTAAAGCTTTAGAGATTTCAGTGGGATCAAGAATAGAACAATTATCCACACAACTTCTTTCCATACGTATTTGGGTACCTCCAGTAAAATCTAGTCCTGGCAACAACGGTGAACGAATAGTGGGATTCAGCCATGAGAAAGTAAAGCCCATGAAACTAAGAATTATTGCTAAACCTGAAATAAACCAGACCGCTGTCTTTTGCCGTATAAGAGAGAATTTTTTATTTGACTGTTTAATCATTGGAGATTCGGATTAAATAAAATTTATTGAATTTGATGAGAAGACAAGAAATAAGTTGGTTTCCTTAATGATTGATAATTCATCAAGAATTTCAAAATCACCTTAGAGCAAGTAAGAGCTGTGAACAAACTAATAACTACTCCTATACCTAAGGTCGCAGCGAATCCTTTAACAAAACCAGTACCTAAATTAAAAAGAGCCAAGCAACTAATTAATGTTGTTAAATGGCCATCAATTATTGAGGAAAATGCTAGGGAAAAACCTTTATCTATAGATCTAATTAAGGTATTTCTTTGTCTTAACTCATCCTTAACTCTTTCAAAAATCAAGACATTTGCATCTACGGCCATACCAATACTTAAAATAAAACCCGCTATACCAGGCAATGTTAATGTAACAGGAAGTAAGGTATAAACAGTGAAGTTAAACAATGAATAAAGAGCAAGAGAACAGATAGCAACAACACCGGCTAAACGATATTTAAAGATCATAAATAATGCCACTAGTATTAATCCAGTAAATGCTGCACTTAAACTCCTCTGAATATTTTCTCTTCCTAATGTGGGTCCTATTGTTCTCACCTGCAAAACCTCAACTGGTAATGGCAAGGAACCCCCACGAAGTTTTACTTCCAAATCTCTGGCTTCTTCAGCAGTAAAATTACCAGAGATAGAGGCTGCACCTCCTGTAATACCAGCGGCTTTAAATTGGTTCCCAACAGAAGCTTCACTAATTGACTGCCCATCAAGAATTATGCCTAATAATCTCGATGTACCTGCTATTGATTGAGTTAATTGTGCAAATTTTTCACCACCATCTTGATTAAAATTTAAGGTAACCTCCCAAGTAGAAAGATTTTGATCTTGTCTTCTACCAGCAGACACTAAATCTTTTCCGGTCAAATTAGTACGAACAAATAAATCTGATATTCTTTCATTAACAACTATATTTAACTGCTCTAATTGTTGAGACTTATCAGAACTAATTGGGGTAACTTGAAGAGAACGTATAACTTTTTCAAATAAATCTAAATCAAATTGATCTTCATTGTTTAAATATTGAGTTTTTAAAAACTGTATTTGAAAACGAAGTTGCTTTAATTCCTTCATTAAATCATCCGTGCCCGGTTTCTGAGCTCCGAACTCCAATAGGGCTGTTTCACCTAGAATTCTTGCAGCTCTAGATGGATCTTGTTCTCCAGGTAGTTCTAGGAGAAGTTGATTAGTGCCAATAGTCTGTAAAGTTGATTCTGAGACTCCTAATCCATTAACTCGCCTATCAAGAACTGCTTGAACAGCTTCAACATCATTTGCTGTTACTCGAGGTACTTGCTCTGTAGGTTGAACTTCTAAAGTGAGTTGACTTCCGCCTCTTAAATCGAGACCTAATTCAAGAGGAAAAGTATTGCATACAGCACCTGCAGCAATAGCCAATGCAAGTATCAAGGCAAATATGCCTTGTTGTCGTGCCATTTATCAACTCTCCTCTTTCAATAAAATTTTCTTAGCAGCGTCAACTATCTGATGTGGCTGAATAATAGTTAAGTTCTCTAAGTTGCCATTATAAGGAGTTGGTATGTCTTGACTAGAAAGTCGAATAGGTCTCTCGTCAAGATCATCAAAACATTGTTCAGTTATAAGAGCTATCAACTCGGCTCCGATTCCGCCTGTTTTCATACACTCTTCAACAATAATTACTCTATGAGTTTTTCTAATTGAAGCCGCAACTGTTTGCATATCAAATGGTTTTAAACTGATTAAATCTATTAACTCAACATCAATATCTATATCCTCAAGTTGCTGAACGGCCTTAAGACAATGATGTCTCATTCGTGAATAAGTAAGTATCGTGATATCTGATCCTTCCCTAACGATATCTGCTTGATCTAAAGCACAAACATATTCTCCTTTGGGTAATTCTTCAGTTAAGTTATAAAGGAGTACATGTTCAAAAAATAAAACAGGGTTATCGTCTCGAATAGCAGCTTTCATTAGACCCTTAGCATTTGTTGGAGTGCTACATGCAACAATTTTAATTCCAGGCACTGCATGAAAATAAGCTTCTAGACGTTGACTATGTTCTGCTCCTAATTGACGTCCAACGCCTCCTGGTCCTCTCACTACCGTTGGTATCTTGTAATTTCCACCACTGGTATATCGCAACATGCCCATATTGTTTGAGATTTGATTGAAGGCAAGCAATAGAAATCCCATGTTCATACCCTCTACAATCGGTCGCAGACCAGTCATTGCAGCACCGACAGCCATACCAGTAAAACTATTTTCAGCTATTGGAGTATCTAAGACCCGTAATGCTCCGTATTTTTCATAAAGGTCTTTTGTGACCTTATAAGAGCCTCCATAATGTCCAACATCCTCTCCCATTACGCAAACAAGGGGATCTTTGGCCATCTCTTCATCTATGGCCTCACGGAGAGCGTTAAAAAGAAGTGTCCCTTTCAAAGATTTACAAGCGATACCGAATAATCGGCTTATTAAGACAAGCTATAACAAATAGTGCCTAGTTAGCCGCCTGCTGCAAATGTAGAAAAAATCAAAATAGACAGCAACATACCCGGACACAGTAATAAAACCAATAGACCAAGATCATGAAAATTCATAATCCAATGACCAGTGAAGGCTAATAAAGAATTAGTAAAACTCTAATCAGAATCTGGCTTAATGGCATCAAATAAACTTCGAATAAATAAAATAGATAGGCCTAATCCAATAAATGTAAAAGTAAATGTTGCTAAAAAGGAGATGCCAATTACCAGTGTTTTAAAGCCAGAAGCAATGCTTTGTGCAAATGCAGAGTTGTAGTTATTTGTATGAATTGAAAAATAAATCACGAGTGCTTGACTAAGTCGATAAGACAACCAAGCAGAAATAAGACTGGTGCAAGCACCAGAGAAAAAACTTAAAGGCCCCTTTTTCATCTCTACTTCAGTATCTAAAGGCTCTTGAGAAGAATCCTTGACGGATTTATTGTTACTAATAATAGAATTAGTTTCTTGAGAATCATTCATAGATAATTTCTGGTCCTGAATCTTGAAAAGAGCAACACCAAGCTTCAAAGCCATTTGATTCGATTAACGAATGATTTTGACCTAGCGTTTCTTTACAGTGATCTATATCAGGATAAATAGCAAAGCAACTAGCGCCTGAACCACTCATTGCAGAAGAAAGGGTATAAGGAAAAGATGACAATAAAGAAAGAGCCTTACACACTTCAGGGACATATTTAGTAACTACATCTTGGAGATCATTTCTTAAAGGAGGAGGGCTGTCTGAAGATAGCTGAGTAAGCCATGAAGCCCTTCTAAGAGATTGCCTTTGATATTCGAAATCCTCTACATTGGTCAAATAATTTTTATGATTATGCTCACGAGATTTTGAATAAGCCCATGGCGTAGAAACACTTACGAGGGGATCCTTTAAAAGCAAAATAGATAAAGGAGTTGGTCTTGAATTTAAGGGTTCGAGTACTTCTCCACGTCCAAAACACAATTGGGTGCCACCAGATACGCAAAATGGAACATCAGAACCAATTTGAGAGGCAATTAATTCTAAATCTTTGGTACTTAGGTTCAAATTCCAAAGAATATTTAAACCAATTAAAGTAGCTGCAGCATCACTGGATCCACCAGCCAAACCTGCACCAATAGGGATATTTTTGGTTAACCTAATTTCCACCCCTAATGTATTAATAACATATTTCTCTTGTAACAACTTAGCTGCTTTGACAATAAGATTATCCGTATCAGTGGGAAGTTGATTATCAGTAGATGTCAGGATTATCCTATTATCATTTCTAAGTCTAAAATCAAGGGAATCATATAATGATATACTTTGCATAACCATTGCTAATTCGTGGAATTTATCCTTTCTAACTCCTAAAATTTGTAAATGTAGATTAATCTTAGCTGGAGCTTTAATCCTTAACTTGCTAATAGATTGTTGAGAATTAGTATTCATTAACTTATATTTCTGAGAATGAGCTTCTTGGCTAAATAGACCCATTGTATTTTCGATAGTTCTTGAGGTCTCTGATCAAGGGTAAAACCATTATCCTTTGCAATTGAAGATAAAATATCAAGTGGCGCAATACCTAGCAAACTATTCCTCAACTTTTTTCTGCGATATCGAAAAGCATGAGTCAATAAATGATCTATTTTAACTTCTAGCTCAGCAGAAAGACGTTCAGAATCAGGCAAGGGCTCAAAAGCTACAACTTTTGAATGAACCTTAGGAGGAGGATAAAAGCATGATGGAGCAACTGAACAAACATCCTTACACTTTGATAGTAGTTGTATTCGAACAGTTAACGCACTAAAAATACTCTGACCCGGTTTAGCAAGAATTCGATCAGCTACCTCTTTTTGCATAAGTAAGACCAGTCGATCGAATCTATATTCTGGGGAAGAGCCTAGTCTCCCAAGTAATTTATTTAAGATCGGCCCAGTAATGTTATATGGAATATTTGCAACAACCTTATTAGCCTTTACTTGATCAAAAGAAATAAGAGACGGTGTAAGAAAATCACCCTGAAGCAAAGAAAACCTTGAATTAGAAGCAAAGCGGTTATTTAATCCCTGAATTAAGTTCTGATCCAATTCAATTGCATATAAAGAATTAATTGATGTACTTAAAAGGCAATGAGTAAGAGAACCCTTTCCTGGACCAATTTCTAAAACACGATCTTCCGAAGACAACTCAGCGGCTCTTATAATCTTATTCAAAATAAGATTGTCCTTAAGCCAATGCTGACCTAGTCTTTTACGTGGGAAGTGCTTGGCCAATGACATATTTAATAACTAACAGATTGAAAAAAGTTTAATAATAGGTATTAATCAATGTATTTCTAATAGTAGTATAATTGAATTGGATTTAATAGCTTCCATACCTACACGAAATTACTATAACAAATATAAACTCATAATTGTTAATTTTCCGTCCACCCATTAATCGGTTTTTTATATGATAAAAAAAAATAAATTAAATCATTTAATTAGCTTTTTAATTTTCGGTCCTCTTCTAATTGTATTTGGTGATAGAAGCTACATAGCTCAAGATGAAGGATATTATGCTTTGCAAGCGAAGACGATATTGGAAACAAACGATTGGATAACACCATCGTGGCTTGGTGAACCAGTCTTTGACAGAACTATAGGGGTACAGTGGTTAATAGCTGGCTCTCAAAAGATATTTGGGGAAACAATTTTTGCAGCACATATTCCATCTTTAATATCAGCTGTCATAACATTGGTTTTAACATACCAAATATCACTTGAATTAATAAATAGAAAACAAGCTTGGATAAGTCCAATCATTCTTGCTACATCATATTTATGGATTAATAATGCTCACTTAGCAAGCCAAGATATGCCATTGTTAGCATTGGAAATACTTGGTATATGGGCTCTTATAAAATATCAAAGGGAGAGAGCAGATTCTTATATCATCATTGTGGGATTAGTTGTAGGTCTGGCATTTATGCTAAAGACTGTGATGATTTTAATTCCTGTAATTTCATTAATTCCATTTATCTATTATCACAGATTAAATATAATAAGATCACGTTTATTCTGGGTTGCACTTTTAACAGGATTTATGCCCTTTATTTTATGGACATTCGCCAGTATTTCTGAATATGGAATTGAAGAATACTCTCTAATCATAAATAAAGTTAATTACTTATCTAAATCTAGTCAATTTAGCAAATCTCTATTCTATTACATATGGAATATTCCCCTAAATACATTTCCATGGTCATTTTTAAGTATATTAGGTTTATCTGTCATCTTTAAACATAGGAAAATAAATAATGACCAGTTTTTACTTTTATTTTGCTATCCATTAATATTTCTAATATTACTTAGTTTGTTCAATACCAAAACACCTTATTACCCGCTTCAACTAACACCATTTATAGCGATCAGCGCTGGAATAGGACTAAGACACATCTTTTCCGAAAATATTATTAGCAAGAAATTTGCTAGAATATTGTTTATACTTATTGGCATATCATTTATAATAAGTTCAATTATAATTAGAAATTTATCAATATATACAGAGGTAGATTATATAAATTTTAAAGACTCAGTAATACTTTATTCATTACTTATCTTGGGAGTTTCATGGGCATCTATTATATTTATCCATAAACAAAAGCATGTTATCTTACTTACTTTAATAGGACCATATCTTGCATTCTCATTAATTGCTCAATCCACCCTTTTAACAGATAGGGATCCATCGATAAAGACTATTCTACAGAACAATGATATTGCAGAAATACTTCAGCGTAATTCAATTAATATAATCTCTGAAGAGGATCTAGATAGTGAGGCATTTACAAAATTAGTAAAAATTTCAATTCATACTCCACATATAGGATCCTATACTAAAGGCAGTCTTTCAACAAAGAAAACTGGTTATTTTTGGGTCCACAAGTCGTCTCCAATCACAAACAGCAAAAAACTAAAAGTAATAGAAGAAAATGATGTATTAGATCCATGGATTCTTATAAGTTCAGATATATTATAATTTAATATTGTAGAGTTGAATTGAATAATGTATAATAATTAAAAACAAGAATACTTAATGAATAAATCAATTAAAAAAGATCACTTCAGAAAATCAAATAAAGTTTATTATCAAGATCTAGAAGCAATCCATAAGTTACTTGTCCCTGAAAATAAAAAAGTTCTAGAAATTGGATGTGGAATAGGAGACCTACTTGCTAGTGTTTCTCCTTCATATGGTGTAGGTATAGAGATTGACTCTTCAATAGCCAGTTTTGCTCAAAGGCGACACTCAAATTTAACTATTCATAATGCTAATGCTGAAGAAATAACTCCCCAGTCTTTAAATGAGAATGATCCTTTTGATATTATTGTAATTAACAACACATTAAACACAGTAAATGACGTTCAAGGTTTACTAGAGAAATTAGAGCCTTTTAGCCATAAAGATACCAAGCTGATTATTAGTTTTCATAATTGGTTATGGCAACCATTACTTAAAGTAGCTGAGAAGTTAGGTCAACGTGATCCTCAACCACCCGAAAGTTGGCTAACGCCCGGAGATATAACTAATCTGCTAGATCTTTCGGGATGGGAAGTATTAAAGAATGGTAATAGATGTCTACTTCCTAGATACGTTCCTTTAATCACAAATTTCACTAACAGGTTCGTTAGTCAATTACCAATTATTGAAAAAATAGGCTTAACTCATTGGCTAGTAGCCAGACTTAAATCAAAAAGAATCAAAGAACCGACAGTAAGCGTAATAATTCCTGCAAGAAACGAGTCTGGCAATATTAAATCAGCTATTAAACGATTGCCATTACTTGGTGTATCTACGGAAGTTATTTTTGTCGAAGGCCATTCAAAAGATGATACTTGGGAAATGATAGAAAATGTATGCAACGATTACAAAGGTCAATTACATCTAAGCAAATATAGACAGACTGGAAGTGGAAAGGCCAATGCAGTATGGCATGGTTTTGAAAAGTCTACCGGTGACATTTTAATAATATTGGATGCTGATTTAACCGTTAGGCCAGAAGACCTACCAATCTTTGTCAAGACACTTGTCGATGGCAATGGTGATTTCGTCAATGGGTGTCGACTTGTTTACCCTAGAACCAAAAATGCAATGCCATTACTAAATACAATGGCAAATAGATTCTTTGCTGCCGCATTTTCATGGCTACTGAGACAAAGACTCAAAGATACCCTTTGTGGGACAAAAGTTCTTTGGAGAAAAGATTATGATGATATAAAACATGGCCGAAAATACTTTGGCGATTTCGATCCATTTGGAGACTTTGATCTTCTATTTGGTGCCAGTAAATTAAATCTCAAAATAGTTGAAGTTCCTATTCGATATCAAGAACGTCAATATGGTAGTTCAAATATTTCTCATGTAAAAGAAGGTCTTATCTTGGCCAAAATGTGCTTAGTTGCTGCCCAAAAATTACGTTTTATCTAAATACATGAAAAAAGATAATGTCTTCCAGTTAATACTTATAACAATAGTCATTTACTCGATAATCATATTATTCATTGGATTATTAGAAGTTAAAGACTCTATATTCTCAATTCCTTATTCTTGGTGGTTTTACTCACTATCGTTCCCTATTCTTAGCCATTTCATCCTAAACATAAGATGGTTATACCTATTACAAATACTACATACTAGAGTGAATCTTCTATCCTGTTCGAAACTCTACATTGCAGGATTATCTCTTATTTCAGCCCCTGCAAGAAGTGGTGAGGCCATACGTGCAATTTGGTTAAATAGACTTTATCGCATCCCTATGAGTCATGGTATAGGCATAACTATATCCGAACGAATAACTGATTTATCAAGCGCCCTACTTCTTATTCTTTGGTCAATTCTTAATTTGGATACATTTTTTTATTCACTATTCATTTTATCATTTCTATTATATATAATCACATTACCTATTACAAAATTTACTATCATAAAGCGTATACAAAATAAAATTAAATATTATTTCATAGATAATAGACTTACTAGCAAGCTTTATTCTGCCCTTCTTACCGTAAAAGAATTAAATAATCCTAAAGTATTTATAGCATCTAATGTTTTATGTGCCACAGCATGGCTCCTTGAATCATTTTTATTATTTATAACTTTTCACCTCCTAAATGTTGATTTAGCCTTCAAACATGCAACTCTTATTAGAACTGCTATGGGAATAGGAGGAGTAATATCTTTCTTACCAGGCGGTCTTCTTACCAGTGAAACCACATCAATAGCTTTATCCATCGCCTATGGAGCCGGTAAAGGAGAAGCATTTGCAGCTACATTGTTTCTTAGAATTTACACTTTATTTATTCCAACAATTATTGGATTAATCGCTCTTTTTAAGAATAAAAATTTAGATACGTCACTTTCCAAAAATGATTTTACGTGAATTCATTATCAATCCACAAATAATCTGTTTTTCATTTAGAATAAACAATAAATGAATTAAACATATAAATGAGTTTTAATTCTAAAAGCATTGATCTTTTGCTCAAACTTCGTAAGGATTTACCTCAAAATATCAAAACGGATAAATCCTCCAAAAATGCTAATAGCAATTCGACTAAAAAACTACATCCAATAGAAACTGAAGATAATCCCCAAAAACTTTTTCATGAGCTTATGAACGCAAGTCAAGACGGTTCTATTCCCTCTCATCTTCTTTCACGACTTCAACAAACAGAACAAAAACAACAAGACTCCTTAAATACACCTACAGGCAATAGGAATAAAGAACATACTTCGAATAATTCTAGCAATCCCATACCCCTCCAACAACAAAAAAACGATATACATGGTGAATATGTCTTGTTTGAGCAATTACTCTTGGAAGATGAAATTTAATTTATTTAAGTCCTTTGCTTAATTTATCTCGTTATCGTATTTTAGCCATTGGCAAAATAAAAAAGGATTGGATTCAATCTGGTATTTCTATATATCTAAATCGATTAAAAGGACTTACTATCACTGAGTTACGTGACAGCACTATAACAAAGGAAGCATTAGCTATTCGCTCTTCCATCAAACCCAATGAGCTATTAATACTTCTCAATGAAAGAGGAATTCAACTTTCCTCCGTGCAATTTGCAGAACGTCTAAACAACATTGGGAACCAACGTCTTGTTTTTGCTATTGGTGGAGCTAACGGCTTGCATACTGAACTTCAAGATATTTGCTATTGGAATTTAAGCTTATCTCCTCTCACCTTCCCTCATGAATTAGCACGCCTAATACTCGTTGAGCAAATATATAGAGCTCAATCAATCCTCACACGCAGCCCTTATCACAGAAGCTAAAGATTTAACCCATATCGACGGGATAAGGGTATTAGTACTAGTATACTACTACCTAAGGTTCAATTTACGTGGAATTTACCGAGCTACCGCTTTCCTTGAAAAGCAAACTTTTACCTGTTCCTCTGCCACTTGCAAATGAATATATAGCAGCAGGTTTTCCTTCTCCTGCTGACGACTACACTGACTTTGGAATTGATCTTAAT
Organism: uncultured Prochlorococcus sp.; assembly: GCA_902587615.1. GTDB lineage: Bacteria > Cyanobacteriota > Cyanobacteriia > PCC-6307 > Cyanobiaceae > AG-402-N21. Next base: position 81,029 of record CACILY010000001.1, on the reverse strand, counting down.
GAACATTTAATCAAGCACCCTTCGAGTACTTTTTTTCTACGTGTAAGTGGTTACTCGATGACTAACGCAGGCATCAATGATGGTGATTTATTAATCGTAGACCGTAGTATCCATCCACATCTAGGTCGAATCGTGGTAGTTATTTTAGATGGTTCATTTACTTTAAAAAGGCTTGTGAAGTATAAAGAAAGTCTTTACTTAGAAGCTGAAAATCCAGAATACCCACGAATCAATTTAAGTCTTTACGAAAATGTCGAGATCTGGGGTGTAGCCATACATTCAATTCACAGCCTATAACAAATTTCTAGAATTATATGACTAGAGCTATCGCATTAATTGACTGCAATAATTTTTATGCATCATGTGAAAAAGTATTTGATCCATCACTCAAAAACAAACCATTGGTTGTTCTTTCCAATAACGATGGCTGTATTATCTCTCGCAATGCGGAAGCTCGAAGTCTTAATATCAAAATGGGAGCACCCTATTACAAAGTAGCCCATACGTTAAAAAGCCATGGAGTGCAGATACGTAGTTCAAATTACGAACTTTATGGGGACATGAGTAAGCGCTTAATGGAATTATTAAAAGGTCACTGCGAGGAATTGGATATATATTCAATTGACGAAGCCTTTTGCAAAATAACTAGACCCTCTCATTCTCAATTAACTCCATGGGCATATCAACTGCGATCACTTATATATCAGAATCTCGGCTTATCAATAGCCATTGGTATTGGTTCAAGCAAAGGGCAAGCCAAAGCTTCCAATTACTTAGCTAAAAGTGTAATAACTAATGCAAGTGTTTTTGACATAACAACTGTAGATAATCCAGATGAGTGGCTTGAAATGATTGAAATAGAAAACGTATGGGGTATTGGCCACAAGCTTGCATATTGGTGTCGACTACATGGAATTAAAACAGCTCGTCAGTTAAGGGATATGCCAAGTAACTTCTTAAAAAGACAATCCGGAATAAAAGGTTTACGCATACAACATGAGTTACGTGGAGAATCATGCTCACGATTTACAATTGAAAATGATAAAAAGGAAACTTGCGTAAGTAGAAGTTTTAATAAACCTATTACAGATGAGAGCGAATTACGACAAGCAATAGCTAGTTATGTAGTACGTGCTAGTGAAAAGCTACGTATTCAAAACCAATTAGCAGGTGCTATAAGCATATTCATTAAAACCAGTTCTTACAAATCAAATTATTATAGTAAAACAGCTACAAAAACACTGGATATACCTACTAATAACACTAATATTCTTCTGTCTAGCTCGCTTTCATTGACTAAACAAATATTCCAGGAAGGATATCCATTCATCAAAGCAGGTGTAATCATGCAAAAACTTCAAAAGCCAAATTTTTTACAACAACATCTCTTTCAAGAAACAAACAATTTATCAAAACAAAAGCAGGAGAAACTAATGGATGTTATCGACAATCTAAATAAGAGATACGGAAAAAATACTATCACTTGGTGTGCGTGTGGAATAAAACAAAATTGGCAAATGAAGCGAGAAAGACTAAGTAAAGCAGCAACAACAAGACTTAATGAGATACCTATTTTAAAAGCATAGTTACTGGTAATATAGATTTTGATATGAGATCATAGTAAAGAGAAAGAATGGAGTTTCTGACATTTCTAAACGCAAGAGAAATAGAGATCCTAGAATTGCTATATAAGGCGGATTATTCAGTAGAAGAAAATACTCCATTATGCTTAATAGGCGAAGAGTTTGTTGGTTTTTTAAAAAGACGACAACGTAAAGTAGTAATATGTACAGATAATGCTAAGAAGAGAGGCGGTTACTTTATAACGAAACTTAGACCTAATGACGAGTTAGATAGAACAGGCATATATATCAGAAGAGCATTAAGACATGAGTCTATTCATATAGCTCAAGACTGTAATAATGGAAACACAGTGGATCTTATAGAAAAAAAGAAACTAAAAATTCATCCATATAAAACTGAGGCATTAGAGGGCTCTGTATCCGTATCAGGTAACAGAGAGAAGGAATATGAAGCTTATGCGCTTGAAGACAAGCCTAAATACGTCATAAAAGCATTGAAAAAGTATTGTTTTTAAGGGATAGACGATTATAGAAGTAATCTATTCCTTAATGTTCGATACAGACTCGTATGTCGAGCATCTTTGTTTATCTAGATGAAGAATATGTTTACGTTCGCTATAATAGAGTTCTTGAAAGTTCAAAGCATCAACGTTTAATTTCTCAAACATTTGATCAATTTGAGTTTGCATTTCTTGAGACTCAGAAGAATTTTCTTTATCCTGCTCGATAAGGCATGCAATACATTCTTCAAGAGTCTTAAGTCTTTGTGAGCTCCAGGACTCGATCAAATGTCTACATCTCTTAAGAGCTTTTTGACGTTCTAAAACAGCAGCAGCACCTCTCAATTGAATAAGTGGTTGAGACATCTCTGTCATTTGAAGTTCATTGGGTTTCAAAAGTGGAGTAATACGATCCACAAGCTCAACGTGTTCAAGAAGAAATTGATCGAAAATTTGTTGTGTCAAATCAATTTGAGACAAGTCGGTTCCATTATCATTTCCCTTATTAATTTGTTCTAAACGATTAGCACCAACAAGTTTCTCTTCTATATCACTTATAGCGGCCCATAAGAGGCGATGATGGATGAAAGCAAAATGTTCGATTTCTCGAACTCTTAATTCCCTACGAATTTGAACTCTGTCATTAGAACAATGAAGATAAAGCCGTAGAATTTCTGCCTCACTTCTTTCTTTCAAAGTTGCATCACCGGGTTGTTCGTGCCGTTTAGATTGGCCATGCCAACGTTGACCTTTTATTTGTTTTCTTAGATCTTCTTCTAATTGAAGTGATAAACGTGCATGTCCACCACTTAAGAGCTCGGAAACCTTTTGAAGGTAATGGGTTCGTAACGCAGAAGGAGGTAATTTGCCTAGTAATTTAACTACACCTGTAACAGCTAATTGAAATTGATCTGCCTTTCTCAAATCCAGGCCTTTTAAAACTTGATCTATCTGCCAATCAAGCCAAAGAGGTGCTTTCTTCAATAAAGCGTTGTAATCAGCAGGAGTATTCTTCTTAAGGAATTCATCCGGGTCCTTACCAGACGGAAGTTCAAGTACTCTAAGTTCTAGTTGACCCTGCATTGCGAGATGCTCTACTTCCTTAATAGCTCGTGTCGCTGCACGTGTGCCTGCACCATCAGTATCAAAATTAAGGAATATCCTTTTACTATCCATACATCTACATAACTGAGTTATCTGTTGGCTACTTAATGCAGTGCCTAGTGATGCAACTGAATTTTTAATTCCTGCGTCGTGAAGAGCTATTACGTCAAAATATCCTTCTACAACAACTGAACAATCATTCTTGCGGATGGAATTAACAGCTTTATCAAGAGCAAATAGGTTTTGACCCTTTTGAAAAATTTCTGTCTCCGGAGAATTAAGATATTTAGGTTCAGAGCCGTCTAAACTTCTACCTCCAAAACCAATAACTCTTTTTTGTCTATCATGGATGGGAACTATCACTCTATTTCTAAATCTGTCATAAAAACCACCATCATTTTTTCTTGAGACAATAAGCCCTGATGCTTCGATTAGCTCATTAGAAATGTTATGAACTCTATTCAGATAATTTAAAAGCCCGTCCCATTGATTTGGAGCATACCCCAATTCAAAATTATCAATAGTACCTTTTGAAAGAGATCTGACATTAGTTAAATAGTTCAGAGCATCATTTCCTATAGGATTTATCAACTGAGTACGAAACCAACCAAGAGCAAGGTTTAATACTGCATGTAGTTCTTCCTTCCGAGATAACTGCTTACGTAATCTTTCTTGCTGAGGAGCATCTAAGGTTTCAACTGGAAGTTGATATTTGCGTGCTAACTCTAAGACGACATCTGAAAAACTTAACCTCTGAAATTCCATTAAAAATTTAATCGAATTTCCACCAGCACCACAGGAGAAACAGTAATAAAACTGTTTCGCAGGAGAAACAGTCATTGATGGTTTACTGTCGTCATGGAAAGGACATATACCTACAAACTCTCTACCTCTTTTTTTTAAAACAACATGTTCTCCAACAACATCAACGATATCAGCCCGTTCTTTAACGGCATCAATAGTTCGCGGGTGAAAACGTGGAGGTGTCATCAATATATTTTGATAACGTAAGTAGAAATCGTCTAGGTAGAAATGGTAAAAATAATATTTAGAGATTGATTATCACAATACAAATCGAAACCCACGAAAATAATCAATTATAGTAATTCAAAATGAATCTGATAAGTAAGAAGCAACTATCCTTGAAGTTTTCTGGATCTATAGCTCTTCTTGCTAGCGGTTTTTCCTTTAGTTTAATGACAGTATGCGTCAAGCATTTACAAGGACGTATACCAGTTCCAGAGATTGTATTTACCCGCGCAATAATAAGTCTAATAATGACAAGAGCGATGTTATGGAGATTAAAAGTTAATCCATGGGGTAACAATAAAAAGCTTTTAATTGTAAGAGGGATAATGGGTACTGGAGCCCTTTTCTGTATATTTAAAGCCATTGGAGATATGCCTATAGCACCTGCAACAATTATTCAATATACTTATCCAACATTTATTGCGATATTAGCCTCGATATTTTTAAAGGAAAAATTGAGGAAAAGAATAGTTTTAGCGATAATTAGTGGATGGATAGGAATATTATTAGTATTGCAGCCAGATTGGCTAACAACAAACTCTCAAGAGATATCAATAACTGCTCTATTAATTGGATTAAGTGGTGCATTACTTACTGCATTTGCATATATATGTGTGAGACAGTTATCAAAAAAGGAACATCCTCTAGTTATTATTCATTATTTCCCTCTAATCTCAGTTCCCGTATCATTACCCTTCTTAATTAATAATTCTATAATTCCTATAGGAATTGAGTGGGTGTGGCTTTTGGGAATAGGTATAACTACACAGATGGGACAACTATGGATTACCCAAGGATTGAAATTGTTACCTGCTGCACAGGCTAGTTCTTTCAACTATTCACAAGTACTATTTGCAACTTTGTGGGGCGTTTTAATTTTCTCGGAACCAATTAATGAGTATATTGCGATAGGAGGGGTATTTATTCTTTCTGCGACACTTATAAGCGTTAGCGCTAGAATAGATATCACCTAGATCAATATTCATTCGAGTAAAGCCATGAAACTCTTACTAGCACTTCTTATAGCTGCAAGTGCGAGTTATCCAGCACATTCAGAAGACATTCCATCATACCGCAGGGTAAATGGTAGAACTGCTACAAGTATGAGAACTTGTACTAGGAGAGAATATAGAGAGGAGTTCATACCAGGCACTCCAGAAACACCTGGTTACGTAAGAAACTGGTATGAATATGTGGAAGTACCTTGTAATGGTCAGCAAGTAGAAACAGACACTAATGATTGCAAAGAAGGAACTCTTATAGGAGGGCTCCTAGGAGGAGGTCTAGCTGCCTCTGGATCTAGAGGTAAAGGAAGATTGTGGGCGGTACCAGCTGGAGTAGTTGGTGGTGCAATGATTGGCTGTCAAATAGACGGCGGCTAATAATAAATCAAAACAATAAACATTAAATTCATGAATGAATTTAATGTTTATTGTTTATTTCATAATTTAATCCCAAACTAAACTCTATTAATATAGAGAATCATCTATAGGTACCTAAAAGCTAATGATAAGCTGGATCGAAGGTAAATTAATAGAAAAGTGGAATCAAAACTCAAAAAAAATTGCAATAGTTGTATGTGGAGGAATTGGATATGAAATTCTAATTCTAAATAGACTGATAAATATCATTAAATTGGAATCAAAAGTTAATTTTTGGATTCATCAAGTAAATAGAGAAGATGCTATAATATTATACGGATTTGAAAAAAGAGTTGAACGAGATTTTTTTCGGAAAATAATAACTGTTAATGGTATTGGTCCTAAAATTGCGATGTCACTTCTCGATAACTGTTCAATAAATGATTTATGGGATGCAATTTCAAATAAAGATATAGAAAGGTTAATTAAATGTCCAGGAGTAGGGAAACGAATGGCAGAAAGGTTGTCAGTTGAATTAAAGAATAAGATTGATGATTTGACGACTGATATTCCACCTATAACCATAAGTAAAGATACAAACTCATACCAAAAAGAAAATCAGTTAAACACTATAAAAGATGATCTCAAAGAAACTCTAAAATCCCTTTCTTACGACGAAAAAGAAATAAATCTAGCCTTATCGAATGTTTTGAGTACATCAATTCACTCTCATGCTCTAAATAACAAAGTTATACCAATCGATACAACCCTTTTCGACGAGATCCTTAAAGAAATACTACTAGAGCTAAATCACAAACATTCTTCAAAAGGGACCTGAGGAGTTAAAATCTAAATACGCAATAAAAAGTAACGCCTGCACAACATGACTCTTAATACAGAAGAGAAACAAAAACTTATCAATGAACATCAGACCCACTCAAGTGATACAGGTTCAGCTGACGTTCAAGTTGCCATGCTCAGCAAAAGAATTTCAAATCTTAGCGACCACCTTCAAAACAACAGTCATGACTTTTCCTCTAGACAGGGTCTTCTTAAGATGATTGGTCAAAGGAAGCGTTTACTTAATTATATAAGGGCCAAAAGTGAAAAAAGATATATAGAGCTAATAAATAAGCTTGCAATCAGAGGTTAAGCCAATCGATATATTATTTGTATCACCTATTATAAAAAATAATAATTGATAATTACAAATGGAAAACACAACTGGATTTAAGAATAATAAAGATAAGACTATTGAAACTAATAGCAAGAGTAAACAATCAAAATCAAATAAAAAAGATGAAGGTATTCCCAAACCAATAGCCAACAGAATGGCTAGAAGAGTCCTATTTACAACAGGTTTACCTACTATTTGTGGTATGGGTGTATTTGTTATCAGTTATGTTCTAATTACTAAAGGTATAGCAGAGATAGCTCCTGCACTTACATTACTTTTATCTGGTACATTTTTCCTATTAGGATTAATTGGATTAAGTTATGGAATACTTTCTGCTAGTTGGGAGAAAGAAAAGGGTAGTTTTTTGGGAATAGAGAATATTGGTCCTAATATACAAAAAATGAAAGCCGCCTTTAAAGCCAAGGGAAACTGATAAAAATCATCTAATTACTTAAAAGGCTGCCACTACAAGATGCCTTAAAAGCATTCTCTTGTAAAAAAGTAGCTGCAGAGTCAACATCTCGTACACAGAATTGATGACCAAAACGAACGAAGCTAATACTTGATTCTTGTCTTATAGAAGCAACAACAGGAACACTAACTCCTACTTCACCTCTTGCGGGACGATGCTTATATAAGCATTCTCTGAGCCTATGCTGAATACTTATATCTTTAGCCTGATGAGGTTCAAGCTCAATCATTAAAAATCTAAGATCATCTATAGCTCTACAATCATCAACGATTAATTGAACAGTATCATCCCTTCGGTCAACAGATCCCCAAACAAGCAATCTGGTTTCAACCATTAAATGCTCCGACAATCGGTCATAAAGTTTTGGGAAAACAACAGCATCACAAGAACCTGTTAGGTCTTCTAGTTTTAGAATTGCCATCAAGTCTCCTTTACGAGTAGTTACTTGGCGCATTTCTGGAATCATTGCTATACAACTAATTTTTAATTTGTCAGGTTGATCTGAAAGATTGCAGATACTGATAGGAGCAATTAATTTGGCCGGAGGTGAAAGTTGTTTCAAAGGATGATCTGAAAGGTAGAAACCTAGTAAATCCTTCTCAAGTTTCAACTTTTCAGAGGGTGAAAAATCATTAACGGTTGAGGCCTTTGGCGCTTGAGAAATATTAGGACCATCTTCAATCTTTACAGTTTGAGTTAATAGGTCTAATAAATTACCTTGACCAGTAGAGCGATCTTTAGCTCGTGAAGAAGCCCATTCAAGAACATAATCTAGATCTGCAATTAATTGTGCACGGTTAGCATTTAAATCAAGGCTATCTAATGCTCCACAATGTATTAGTGATTCTATTGCACGTCTATTTAAAGATGATGAAGGTATTCGATCACAAAAATCAGAAAGTGATTTAAATGGTCCATCAGATTCTCTAGAAGAAATTAACTTATTAATTGCACTATCTCCGAGATTCTTTATAGCTGAAAGGCCAAAAAGAATATGATCATCTTTAGGAGTAAAATCAAATCCAGAAGAATTTACATCTGGTGGAACAACTTCTATTCCTATAGAATTACAATTAGCAATATACCTTTGAATTTTGTCACTTGATCCTGCATTAACAGTTAGCAAAGAGGCCATATAGGCAACAGGATAATGAGCTTTTAAATATGCTGTTTGGTAAGTAACAGCTCCATAGGCGGTCGAATGACTTTTATTAAAACAATATTCTGCGAAAAGAACCATTTGATCAAAAAGATTATTAGCCATATCAGATTTAACTCCTTTATCAATAGATCCTTCTACAAAAATACTTCTATGACGTTGCATTTCAGATACTTTTTTCTTACCCATTGCGCGACGTAATAAATCAGCCTGGCCTAAAGAATAACCAGCTAAATCCTGAGCTATTCTCATGATTTGTTCTTGATATACCATAATTCCATAAGTATCTTTAAGTATAGGAATTAATAGATCATGTGGAAAATCAATTTCCTCTTTACCATGCTTTCTATTTATAAATTTAGGAATTAATCCCGCATCAAGAGGGCCTGGTCTATACAAGGCAAGAATTGAAGATATATCTTCTAAACTAGATGGTTTTAAATCACGAACAATTTGTCTCATTCCTGATGATTCAAGTTGAAAAATGCCCTCTAAATCTCCTCTTGATAAAAGATCATAAGTTTTTTGATCGTTGATTGGAAATTTATCTGGATCTAACTTTTGGCCAATAGATTTATGTAAGAGTTCGATTGTTTTATTAATCATTGTAAGATTCTTTAAACCTAAGAAGTCCATTTTCAAAAGGCCCAATGATTCAATATCTTCCATAAAATATTGAGTAATTATCTGTCCATCATTATTTCTTTGGAGAGGGACCAACTCGTCTAATGGATCAGATGCAATAACAACACCAGCTGCGTGAACTCCAAAGGTTTTATTTGTACCTTCTATTCTTATTGCCATATCAACCCATTTTTTAACGATTTGATCATTTAAATATTTATCTCTAAATTCCTTACTCGGAGTATCCTTATCAATCATAAATGATAATTTTGCAGGCTTACCTCTGACTACAGGAATTAGTTTTGCTAATCTATCAGCTTCACCATATGGAATATCTAATACTCTTGCTACATCCTTTAAAACAGCCTTAGATGTCATTCTATTAAACGTAATTATTTGAGCAACCTTATCTAATCCATATTTATTAGTTACATATTCAATAACTTCGCCTCTTCTTTCTATGCAAAAGTCTGTATCTATGTCAGGAAGTGACTTACGTTCAGGATTTAAAAATCTTTCGAAAAGAAGGCCATTTTCTACAGGATCAATATTGGTAATGCCTAATGAATAGGCTACAAGTGAGCCTGCTGCCGAACCTCTTCCGGGACCAACAGGAATACCTTTTTCTCTTGCAAATCGAATATAATCCCAAACCACAAGGAAATAAGTTGGAAAGCCCATTTGTTCGATAATATTTAACTCATGATCTATACGTAACTGATAACTTTTATCGATATTATTAATATCATCAAGATCAAACCGTTCTTTCAAGCCAGTTAGTGAAACAGACCTTAAAAAACTAAGAGGAGTAAAATTATCCGGTATAGGAAACCGAGGCATCTTATATTTTCCTAAGATAGGATAATCTTCTATTTTCTCTGATACTTTTACGGTATTTTCTATAGCTGCTACAATTATTTCTTGATCAAGATGATCAGAAAATAATTGAAGCATTTCTTCCTTAGATTTAATATATTCAGTCCCTGTATATCTGAGCCTTTTTTCCTCACTTATAAGCTTTCCTGTAAGTACACATAACAATGCATCATGAGCTTCCACATCATTTTTAGATAAATAATGTGCATCATTAGTTGCAATCAAATCAATAGATAATTGACTAGCAATATTGGAAATCTCTACATTAACTATTCTGTCCTCAATAGAACCATGATCTTGAATCTCAAGATAAAAGTCTGATCCAAAAACATTCTTATACCAAAGAGCTGTCTCTTTTGCGATATCAATACGACCTTTTAGAATGGCTTGTGGTATCTCACCTCCTAAGCAAGCAGTTGAGATAATTAATCCCTCACTATATTTCATTAATAATTCCTTATCTATACATGGCCTTGAAAAAATCCCCCTTCCACGCATTCCCCTAAGATGACTAATAGTTGTAAGTTTTACGAGGTTTTGATAACCAACAAGATTTTTAGCTAAAACCACTAAGTGATATCTTCGCTCTTTCTTGGGCTGGGGATCATCAATAGATCCATTAATGATATACATTTCGTTGCCAATTATCGGCTTAATTCCGGATGCCTTGCATAGCTTTAAAAGTTCTATCGCTCCGTACATCACGCCATGATCTGTCAAGGCGATCGCAGGCATATCGAGCTGCTTAGCTCTTTCAACCATCAAAGGTAATTGACTTGCTCCGTCTAGGAGGCTGTAATCACTGTGGTTATGTAAAGGTACAAATCCCATGCCTACATACTATTCTGTAACACAAGATAGAGGGTAATAAAAAAAACAAAACACTATATAAAGTGTTTTGCCATTATTGTATGAATTGACCTTTAGGCCTCTTCTTAGAGACCTCAGCAGATTGCTCGTATTGATGGGCAACTTGTAGAATTGCACTTTCTTCAAGAACATTTCCTATTAATTGAAGTCCAATCGGAAGGCCTGAAGAATCAAATCCACATGGAAGGCTGATTGCCGGAAGTCCAGCTAAATTTGCTGGAATAGTTAACAAATCTGAGAGATACATAGCTAATGGATCATTATCATGGGCGCCCAATTTAAAAGCTGTTGTCGGAGATGTAGGCGTTAACAGAACGTCAACACTTTTAAATGCGTTATCAAAATCTCTGCGTATTAAGGTCCTTACTTTCTGAGCTTTTTTATAGTAGGCATCAACATAACCCGCCGACAATGCATAGGTTCCAATCAATATTCGTCTTTTTACTTCTTTACCAAAAGCTTCTGACCTACTTCTCGACATCATGTCGGATAGGGAGCTATATTCACCTGATCGGTAGCCGTATTTAACTCCATCATAACGAGCCAGATTTGCTGAGGCTTCTGATGGAGCTATTACATAATAAGTAGCTATTCCATCGTTAAAACAGGGGCATTCGATATCTATTAATTCAGCGCCTAAAGAAGCTAAATGATCAGCAGCTTGCATTACAGAGTGTTTTACCTCATCCGATAAACCAGGCTGATTAAAGCATTGAGATATCAACCCAATACGCATTCCAGCAATAGGTTTCGAAAGTTGTTCGGAATAATTAGGTACTGGATTATTTAGGCAAGTAGAATCTAATGGATCATTTCCAGAGATAACCTGTAATATCTCTGCAACATCAGAAACAGAATTGCCAAAAGGTCCAACTTGGTCAAGAGAACTTGCAAAAGCAATTAATCCCCAGCGACTAACTCGTCCATATGTTGGCTTTAAACCGACAACACCACAAAAAGAAGCAGGTTGTCTAATAGATCCTCCGGTGTCACTACCTAAGGCAGCCATACATAACCCTGAAGAGACTGCAGCAGCACTACCGCCTGAACTTCCTCCTGGTACACGAGATATATCCCAAGGATTAAATGTAGTTCCAAAAGCAGAAGTTTCTGTTGAACTTCCCATAGCGAACTCATCCAAATTTGTTTTTCCCAACAAAATTGCTCCTGCTTTCCAGAGACGGTGAGTAACTGTTGATTCATAGGGAGGAACAAAATTCTGAAGCATTTTGCTCGAACAAGTTGTAGTTATATTTTTTGTACAGAGATTGTCTTTAATAGCTATAGGGACTCCTGCAAGAGGAGGAAGTTTTTTGCCTTCTAGACGAAGATTATCGATCTTTTTTGCGTCTGACCTAGCTCGCTCAAAAGTTAAATTTAAATATGAATGTAGATGTTTATCTACTTGATCAATTCTATTTATATAATCTTCAACTATCTCAAGTGAAGAAATGTCGCCTATCTCTAGACTTTTTCGTAGCTGAGCAATTGACATTAATTTTAAAACTTTGAGAATTTTTGATTATGAAAAATTTAGCAGTGAATTAAAGTGTAAGGGGTTCTTCACGATGACCACGTATAAAGCTGTGAGTTATTGAACCTGTTCCTTCACTACTTAGATCATCTTCAAAAATAGAGAGGTTTCCTTTTAAACTTCGTCGAGTAAGAAAAGGTCCAAACCAATAAGTGACGTTAGGCTCCTTAGTCTCAACTTTGGCCCACCAAGCAAAGCCAAAATTGTTTACCAAGCTGCGAAGCACCCTGATGGGGCCCATATTTAAGAAGCGTATTTAATCAGTTTACTTTTAAATTTGAAATAATCAAAGAGAATCTTTTCATAACTAGATATCTGGATTATCAAATCCATATTCAATTCTTAGAATCAGCTTGCTGTTTTGATTATGGTAATGATCAAAGACACTGAAATAGTGAGTATCAGTAATGTTTAGTTGAAAATTTCAACCAAAATGAAAATCATATTTCCTTGGAGGAGAGCAAATTAGCTTTTGATAACTTAGGGGAGGGATCTTGTCCTGAAAGCCTTTTCATCCAAGTATTTCTAGCAATTTCGTATAAAACCAGTGATGTAGCAATAGAAGCATTAAGGCTTGGAGTAATACCTCTTAAGGGGATTCGTACAAGATGGTCACAGTGCTTTCTTGTTAAAAGGGACAAACCCTTATCTTCAGAACCAACGACAACAACTAATGGGCCATCCAAATCAACCTCTTGCAGGATTGCATCCCCTTCCTCTGCAAGCCCGATAATGCGATATCCAGATTCTTTTAGTGAACACAATGAGCGATTCAGATTAATAACTCTAGCTACTGGCAAATGCTCCAAGGCACCTGCTGCGACTTTTGCTACAGAACCTGTTAAACCTGCACTTCTTCTTTGAGGTAAAACTAATCCATGTGCACCGAGTGCCTCAGCTGATCTAACAATAGCCCCTACATTATGAGGATCAGTTAATCCATCTAAAGCTAACAAAAGTGGGGTTTCACTTAATGAATTACAAGCTTCTATTAATTTCTTAAGATCAAGTGTATGAACAGCTGCAATTTGAAGAGAAATTCCTTGATGAACAGCTCCATTTGTTATTTGACCTAATCTGGCCCAAGAGACTTCTTCTACAAGAACTCCGGAAGATTTTGATTCGCGTAAAAGCTGAAAGAATTTAGAAGAACTTCTTAATTCAGCTGTACACCATATGCGATGTATGGGTCTACTTGCCTCTAGAGCTGCCTGACAAGCATGGCGTCCCCAAATTAAATCGGTCCTATTTTCTTGGCTAAAAGATTGAGGCTCAGAAGAGTTCGGAAATTTATTGGAATAAGAATTTGATCTATCGCTTTGCCTATCATTATTTAATTTATTTGCAGAGTTGAATTTATCTTGATTTCTAAGTGAATTCCTCCTTGCATAATTATCATTATATTGATTTTGTACTATAAAATTCCGGCTTTTAGTTGAATCTCTGGCTTCAGATCTAAGAGAATTACTGTGAGAATATTTTCTTCTATCTTTCTCGTTAGGAACAACTCTTTCAGAAGTCTCAGAAAGGTTTCTTTTATCTTGCCTTTTATATTTTGGATTGTAATTTCCAGTTGTTCGATCTGAAGAAGAACGTCTAAACTTATTATTATTTTTGCCAAATCGATTAACCATTGTTTTGTTCTTTTCTTAAATGAGTTGAATTCTCTTGAAGTTGATCAAATAATTGAGCAAGACGACAAGGATTGTTTAAATAGAGCCAACCAATAAGGGCTTCAAAGCCTGTAGCCATTGCATAAATGGCTGCATCACACTTACGAGGACCTCTACCAGCTCGATTTCGTCCTTTTCTTACAATATCCTTTTCTGCGTCAGTTAAGTATTTATCTAAAAAAACAATAGCCTCAGCCTGGGCGTCAGCCTTAACCTCAGAAACTACCGCAATATGAAGATCTTTAGCCCGACCAGGTTTTTTGCAATAACGAAGACGTTGATGCATCTCCCAAATTGCATCTCCTAACCATGCTAATTGAAGCGGTCCTAAATCTTCTGGAGACCCTGAAGGTTTCTGAAGCCGAATCCAATCAGTCAAGCCGCCAATTGATCTAGTGCTGTCGATAAGTCTGGAACCAAATGAAGAAATTCCTCAAGTCTAACCAATTTAATAGTCTGCTTAACTCTTGCATTACCAACAACCAAGAAAGGTCTCTTTGCTTTATTGCAATGTTTAGCCATATGAACCATTGCTCCTAAGCCTGAAGAGTCAATGAAGTCGATTTTCGACAAATCAATAACAACTGACAATTGATTTGTATCTAGAACATCAATTACATAGGTTGTGAACTGCTTCTCTGAATAAGCATCCAATTGACCTGTGAAATAAAACACAAGGCAACCTTTACGCCTATCGAATCCACCACGTAAAGAAACAGTGAGTCGTTGCAAATCGTTTATGGGTTTAATCCTCCTGATAATTATGTGCTTATGTGCAGAAGTGTAGTTATTTAAATCAAACTAAACCACGCTTGATCGATCTTTTTTTATTAGAGAAACAAATCTATTGAAATGATGATCAGCATCGTGAGGTCCAGGACTAGCTTCTGGATGATATTGAACCCCAAAAACGGGTTTTTTACACATCGCTATACCTGCAACAGTTCTATCATTGAGATTCATATGAGTAATTTCAACAACGTTACTATCTAATGAGGAAGGATCTAAAGCGAAACCATGGTTTTGACTGGTAATTTCAAGTCTTCCAGATATGCCGCAAGGATGGTTTAATCCTCTATGTCCATAATTAAGTTTGAAAGTTTTTCCTCCTAAAGCCAAACCTATAATTTGATGTCCCAAACATATTCCAAATATTGGAATGTTAGTTTGACTTATCAAATCCTTTGCAAGTGAAATTCCATGGGATACAGCAGAAGGATCACCAGGACCATTTGAAAAAAATATGCCTTCAGGATTAAGACTAAGAACATTCGTAATATCAGTTGAAGCTGGTAAAACTGTCACCTCACATCCATGAGCAACCAATCGATGAAGGATTGACTTTTTAATACCGAAATCTATAGCTACAATTTTATATGGTTTATCTATTCTTGTAATTATTCTCTGATCAAAATTAACTGGACATTTGTGATCCCATTTGTAGGAAATTTTGGTCGAAACGTTGTTTACAAGATTTAGCCCCTCCATATTAGAAGCCTGATCAATTTTGTTCTTTAATTCAATAATAGGAGTATTTAAATCAGTAGTAATAATCCCATTCATAGATCCATACTCTCTTAGATGTTTAACTAAAGCCCGAGTATCTATTCCAGATATTCCAACAACTTTGTTTTGAGAGAACCAATCTTCAATAGAAAGTTTAGAACGCCAATTACTAGGATTAGATGTAAATTCTCTTACAATAACTCCTTTTACAGAAACAGAGCTTGACTCGTTATCTTCTTCATTAATTCCAGTATTTCCTATCTCTGGATAAGTAAAAGTAACTAATTGTCCGAAATAACTCGGATCAGTTAGTACTTCTTGGTAACCAGTAATACCAGTATTAAAAACAACTTCACCTTTAGCTGTACCATTAAAACCAAAACTCCTACCTTTAAAAAAGGTCCCATCTGCGAGTAGCAAAATGGCTGCATTATAATTTTTAGAGATCATTTAATTTAAGGGATCATTATTTAATCAAATAAATAATTTAAGTATCGAGAAAAGCCTTTAAGCCTTCCATAACTTTAAAAGCTTTCCCAGTTTGTAAAGAATCAAAAGAGATTTCTAAAGCTAATTTCAAATCAGTTTCAATACCAGCAGCCCATAGAACTAATGAATTATTAAGAGCAACTACTTCCCTTTGAGGCTTAGTTCCTAAACCCTGAAGAATCGAGGTGAGAATATCAGCATTGGTTTGTACATCTCCACCTTTTAGTTCAGTATTAGAAGCCTGAGTCAATCCTAAAGAAGCTGGATCGATCACGTCTTTCGTGATTCTGCCATTCTGAAGAAACCGAACATCATTAGGACCTTCCAAAGACGCCTCATCCAAACCTCCAAAACCATGGACAACAACAGCTCTCTCCAATCCAATATCTAGCAATGCATCGACCATAGGATCAAGTAGGTCACTCTTGGCTACACCCAAAACTTGATATTTTGGTTGCAAAGGATTTACAAGAGGTCCAAGTAAATTAAAAACAGTTCGTACTCCTAGACTTTTTCTTAAAGGAGCAAGATTAACAAGTGCAGGATGCCAAACTGGTGCGAAAAGAAATGAGATATGTTCTTCCGATACAGCCTTGGAAACTTTTTCTAAAGATGCCTTTAAATTTATACCTATCTCTTCTAAAACATCAGCCGAGCCAACTTTCCCGCTTGCACTTCGATTACCGTGTTTAGCCACATTTGCGCCGCAAGAAGCGGCAAGGAAAGCAACAGCTGTTGAAATATTAAACGTTTCAGCACCATCACCACCTGTACCACAAGTGTCAACCATTGCCAAATCTGGTATATGGAAAGAAGGCTTACAAGCGGTCCTTAGAACTTTTGCCATCGAGGCAAGTTCGATTCCTGTTAAACCCTTCGCTCTCAAAGCTGCTAATAAAGCACCTGTCTGAACAGGTTGCAATTCCTCTGTTAGCCAAGCAGACATTAGTTCTGCAGCTTCATGTGTGGATAAATTGTTTTTTTCTAAGAGGGACTCCAGAAGTTCTGAACAAGAAAAAGAGGAAGACATCTAATCGAAATTAAGGGTGAAAGCTCAGAGTTTTACTCATAATAGATTTTTTAACATCGTCAAAATTATAGAGAAATAGTTTTTAAATCATTTATAGCCCATCAATTAGTTGTCTTATCAGAAGTATCAAAGCCAGAACCGATGCCTTCCTCAAGATTTTCACCAGGTCTAAACCCTTTGGCCCAAATGTTCTTTGTCTTTTGATAGAGAGTGTCTTGACTCAATCCCCATAATTTCATAATTTTAGTTATGTCTGTTTTAAGATCTTCTACTCCTGGAAAATCTCGATATCTAATTAAAAGTCTTGCAAGATCAACTAAATTCTCATCCTTAGGTGAAGCTATTCCTAATAATCGATCCAAATGATTTCTATCTCCTGAATACAATGGATGTTGTTGACCTTGTTGATTCATCTTTGAAAATTCTAGGGATTCATAAAATAGTCAAATTATTGTCCCCTTGGGCTTAGGTTCAAACACATGGCTCAAAATTAATGTCAGCACTAAGGTTAGACCTGATAAGAAAATACATAAAACCTCACAGAAGGACTTTATTGCTTGGAGCATTAAGTCTGTTGATAGTTAATCTGTTGAGTGTAGCTATACCAATGGAAGTCAAAAGAATTATAGACGAGCTTCAAGGTGGATTTACTTTTAATATTGTTCTTAAGAAAGCAGCTTGGCTAATTGTTCTTGCAACCTCTATGGCGGTTGTAAGACTTATATCAAGACAATTAGTCTTTGGAGTCGGGAGACAGATAGAAGTGAATCTTCGTCAGAGATTATTCGACCATATGCTGACTCAAGATTCTGGATGGTTACAGGAAATTGGAAGTGGAGAAGTAATTAGTAGATCTACTAGCGATATAGAAAACATCAGAAGACTTTTAGGGTTCGCAATCCTTAGCCTCACAAATACATTTCTGGCATACAGTTTTACTCTCCCTGCAATGCTTGCAATAGATCCATTTATGACTATTGCAGCGATATCTCTATACCCATTAATACTTGGAATAGTAGGACTGTTTGGTGGAAGAATGGTGAGACAAAGAAAAAGTCAACAAGAAGCATTATCAAGGTTGAGTGAACTTATACAAGAAGATTTATCAGGAATTAGTGCAATAAAGATTTATGCACAAGAAAAATCAGAGCAAAAAGCTTTTGAAATATTAAATAATAAGTACAGGGATTCTGCAACAAATCTTGCAAAAACAGCTAGTACTTTATTTCCGCTTTTACAAGGGATCTCCTCAGTTTCACTTTTATTATTAATTGCAATTGGAAGCTCTAGATTAGATAATAATTTAATTACAATTGGAGGCTTGGTAGCTCTAATACTTTATGTTGAAAGATTAGTTTTCCCAACTGCTTTGCTAGGGTTTACACTAAATACATTTCAATTAGGTCAGGTCAGTCTAGAAAGAATAGAAGAATTACTAAATCAAGAACCTTTAATCAAAGACACAAAGGACTCTGTTGAATTTAAAGAACAAGCATTAGGTAAATTACAAGCCAAGAATCTATTTATAAAATATCAAAATAGTAATAAGTTTATCCTCGAAGATGTCAGCTTTAAAATAAAACCAGGTGAATTAGTTGCGATTGTAGGACCTGTTGGATGTGGGAAAACAACTTTAGCAAGAGCATTAGGAAGGATGATAGAGATTTCAAAAGGACAGCTATTCTTAGATGATATAGATATTGTTGATATCAAACTAAATGATCTTAGAAAAAATATAGCTTTAGTACCTCAAGAAGGTTATCTTTTCACGAATACACTCTCTGAAAATCTACGATATGGTGAACCATATGCATCACAAAAAAGAATTGAAAATTCTGCGGAACAAGCAAGATTAACTGATGACATTAAAGGGTTTCCGGATGGATATAAAACATTAGTAGGAGAAAGAGGAATCACACTCAGTGGTGGCCAAAGACAAAGGACCGCACTTGGTAGAGCTTTATTAGTTGACGCGCCAATAATAGTTTTGGATGATGCACTTGCAAGCGTAGACAACAACACAGCAGCTGGGATTCTTGATTCAATAAGAAATAATAGGCAAAGAACAATCTTAATGATTAGCCACCAACTTTCAGCTGCTGCTGCCTGTGAAAGAATCTTAGTAATGGATGAAGGTAAAATTGTCCAACAAGGTAAACACGAGGATCTCATAAAGTCGCGTGGAACATATAAAAGTCTTTGGGAAAGAGAGCAAGCTGAACAAGAGATCAAAAACACTACATAGAATCTGCATATCATTAAAGTTCATCTCTAGAAGTATTAAAAACCATTCAAATTGATTCAAAACAATTAGGTTGCAGTATAAAACTCATTATTTCAATAATATGGCTAACAAATCTAACTATTCCATCAGATGTGATTTAACTTTTGGAGATATATATGTTCAGATTTTAGCCTGGATGGGAGTGATTTTTGTCAGTCTTGCAGCTGGCTTGGGTCTAATGGGTTCATCTAGACCCATCTATGCACTTGTTGGTGTTGGCCTGATATTGGTTCTAAGTCTTCCTTTCTTATTATTCGCATTTGTAACGACGTTACTAAACAACATTAAACTAGAATCTGAGGAAGTGATTAATTTTGATTAGCCCTAATTATTCAATGCTCAAGTCAATTTTCAATTTGGGACGCAATCGAAAACAAATGAATAAAACCAGCCAGATAAAGCACTATGTTTTAGGGACAGTACTAGATTCGCCCTTAAAACAAAATGAAGATGAGATAATATTTGGATGTGGCTGCTTCTGGGGAGCAGAAAAAGGATTTTGGAAACTCCCTGGTGTTATAACAACCTCAGTAGGCTATGCAGGAGGAAAAACTACTGATCCTAATTACAATCAAATATGTACTGGCATGACAGGACATGCTGAGGTAGTAAGAGTTGTTTGGAATAAATTAGAAATAGATTTAAGCGATCTTCTCAAATTATTTTGGGAATGTCACAATCCAACGCAAGGTAATCGTCAGGGAAACGATAGAGGTAGTCAATATAGATCAGTAATATATTCCAACAATCCAGATCATTCTAAATTAATTTTAGCGAGCAAATATGGTTACCAGAAGAATTTAGCCATACATGGAATTGGAGAAATATCAACAGAAATTTGCACAGATAAAACCTTCTATTATGCAGAAGAATATCACCAACAATATTTAGCAAAACCTGGAAGCAGACAATATTGCTCGGCAATGCCAACAAAAGTAAAATTAGATGAATTTGAAGGTGCAAACTTCAAACTAAAAAAAGATGTTTGGCAAAACTATAATTGGTCTGAAACACATTGTGTTTTAAGAAGTACAGTATCCCCTATTCGAGTATAAATTAACAATAGCTATGGACAATCAACTATCAGATAAAACGGTTATAACAATAATAATAAGTACGATACTATTAATTTTCCTTGTTGTTTTTGCGACAATTCCAAATAATAGAGTTAATCAACCGGAAATGGAATGGAAAGACTCTCCATTGCAGACAACCCTTAATAAAACAGATTTAAACAGCTCTTTTATTTAATGTATATTGGAATTAAGTATAAAAATTTAATCTGGGGTATATAAGGTGAACGACCATCATCTCCAGGGAAAAGACAATATAAAAAAGGATAATCACTCAAGACTTATAAATAATTTATATGGAATCCTTGCTGTAATCTTTGTACTAATACCAGAATGGATGGCAGAGTTTACCTTAAGTATAAATAAAGAGGAGTTTAATGATAATCAAATTTCGATTAAAAAGTATAGCAGAATAAATCCATATTATTTCGTCTCAACGATGACTACAAAAGAATTAAGAGCTCTAGCTAGAGAGTTAAAGATAAATGGTTATTCTGCTGACACTCATTTACTTCTACAAAGGAGAATACTTAAAAGGCTGAAAATAAGAAAGTTTATGAAATCTCCTAATCAACACAGAAATGAACCAGCTTGATATAATTTATAAACTCGGGACGTAGCGCAGCTTGGTAGCGCACCACTTTGGGGTAGTGGGGGTCGTGGGTTCAAATCCCGCCGTTCCGATAGTCAATGAAGCTGCAAGTAAGAACTTATTAAAATTATTCATACACCATTTTTGTCATTACTATTAGCTGGCATAAATAAACTTAAAGAACTAATTATCACAGATAAAAATGTAATGAGGGTTAAACTGATAAGTATTACTGCTGTTGTTAATGAAATACTCATCTCACCAAAAGATATCATGAAAACTTTAAGCATAATATAGATAGAGTTAAATCATAGGAAAGATAAAATTATAATGTAGAAAGACTCATGTTTCTAAAGATTAATTGTACTGTGTATAGATTAAGAGAAAAAAGCCGAAAAGTAATCTATAAAATACAAAAATATAAGTAGAGTTTCTTTTAAGGAATTTAATAAGAAAATCAATAGAGAACCATGAAGTGACAGCGGAGGCAAAAATCCCAAATATTAAAGGTGTTAATGATTCAGTAGAAGAGTCTGAAAAAGTGTCAATTATTTCAACCATGCCAGCCAGCGTAATGGCAGGGATCCCCAATAAAAATGAAAATCTAGCTGCTGAAGACCTATCAATACTACTTAATAGTGATGCTGAAATAGTTATACCTGACCTTGAAACACCAGGTATCAAAGCCAGGACTTGCGAGCAACCAATAATGAAGGAATTAGGGATGGAAATGTTTTCTATTGATCTATTCATAGAACCAACTCTTTCTGCCATTGCTAGAAGCAAAGCCATAAATATAGAGACAATCGCTATAAAGAATGCAGACCTTAAATGAGAATCTTCGTAACCAGGCCAATATATTTTAATCAATAATCCAACGAAAATAATTGGTAAGTTACCGATAAATATTAATGATGCTAAACGAGAACTGTTGTTGGATTCTCCCTTTAGTAAAGATATAAATCCATTACCTACCTTTTTAAGATCATTCCAAAAATAAATAAATAAAGCAACGATACTACCTAATTGTAGTGAAGCGATAACGGTTAGACTGGGCTCCTGCCAGCCAAAAAGAGATGGAATAATAATCAAATGAGCAGTACTACTTATTGGTAGAAACTCTGTAATTCCTTGAATAAAACCAAGTATGATTTGTCTATATATTTCATAACCATGTTCAGCAACAATTGAAAAAAAAGGCATATTATAAATATTTAAAGATTAAACTGGTTAGGATTGTAGCTTTAATTTGATAACATTAGAACATTACTTAAAATATAACTAATATGAGTAAAGCAAAAAGCTCTCAAATAAGAAAGATTGTATCAACCTTGTTAATACAAATCATTCTGTTTACTTGTACAAGTCTAAAAGCAAATGCAACTTACTGGCTTGTAATAGGGAGTTATAGGCAGGGTCCTGGAGTAAAGCCTCAAGTAAGTGGTATAACCAGTCCATCCTTATTCGCAATTGAAGTTAGCACATTAGAACAATGTAAAAAAGCGGGGAAACAAATAACTGATGAAATATATAAGCCTGTATGGCAGTTCGACAACAGATGGACCTGTATTTATAAGGGAGGAAATTGACTGTTAAGGACTAGCGTTTAACATCGTGAGCACATCCGTCTCCTTGGTAATCATCGCTGTCATAGTAACCATTTCTTGTACCGAAATATATCGTAGCTAATACAAAAGGTACTGATATCGACAATAGTAGTGTTGAGAAGTTCATAGATTAGATATTTAATTGATTATAGAAGCTTTAGAATTTAAAAATATAAAATTAATATTAGGTTAATACAATGTTTGGCGCAAGGGTGAAGAGTACTTAAATAAAATTGTTAATTACAGGATTTATCCCAAATTCAACAATGAGAAAAGTAATAATTATCCATGCCAATATAAAAGCAATTGCAAGTCTATATCCACTAAAGAATGGCAGAAAGTAATTGGAACCTCCTAATTTTGATAATCTATTTTTACACTCATTTACCTGATTAAGAGATAGCCTATAATAATCTGATTGAGGAATGCGAGATTGTCTAAATGATAATTGCAATTCCTTAGTAATCTTTTCGGCATTTTGATTCTTCAGTGAAGCGACCAAAACACCTGGTTTCAACTGTTCAAGTCTACGGTCTAAATTATCCGTTGAACCAATAGAATATAGCTCACCGTTTCGAATTAGGTAAACATGAGATGCCATTAGATTTTAAATTCTAGCTTCAAGTGATATTATAAAAGATAAAAAGAAGTTGACTATGTTAGATTTTTAGAAATATAAGCTAATAAACTAAATGACAGTTTTTATCGAGATTATATTCCGACTATTATTTAATTCATAAATGATATTGGCTTCAATATTCTGAAGACTATTTTGTGGAATTGATGTAGTTATCATTCTGATAAAAGATTTCAACCTTTTACCAGAAAGTGAGCTGCCTTTAGTTAATAGCATATTATTTTCTTGTTCTGTTTTCCACGACATCGTGTAAAGAAAATCTTTGGCCTTAAGATGAAATAATTTATAGAACTGATCCCAAATAGGAACGTAAAGCTTTAGTAGTTTCTGAACTTTAGATCGATAGATTATTTCTTCATCAAGAAGAACTTGATCAATGGAAACAAAGTTATTTATATTTTGGCAGGGTTGAAGTGGTTTACATCCAATAAACCAACCTTCAATGACTAAAACTTGAGAACGAGAAGACATCCATCCAGATCTATCACCTAACCCATTACGAAGTGACTTGTCAAAGACTGGAGCTTTTACTTCTCCTGATTTTCGAAAGAGATCTATTGTATTCTGAATATCTTCTAATGAATGACTACCTGGAAGGCCTCGAGAAACATTCCAGGGATTATCTTTCATAGCTATATTTAACTCACTAGATGGGAGATAAAAATCATCTAAAGATATAACACTAGAGGTTATATTATTCAATTGAAAGGCTTTCTCTAAAACCTTACCTAGGGTTGACTTACCAGAACCAGGCAGGCCTGATATACCTAACAATACAGGTTCAGGATTGGAACTAAGGTAGGAAGCAATATGGCTAACTATAGGGAGACAGAATGACCAAAGAAAACCTTTGGTTATTAACATTTCAGATTTTAGAAATTGAAGTTTATCTATATCACCATGTAACCACAAATCTGTTAATTTAGCAGGTGTTAAGTTGAAATAGTCTAAAAGAAGTTGGTAATCAGCCATTGGAAGTGATTCATGCTGATGAAACTCCAAGCACCATGGATTGTATTTATCCAAGTTATTATCCTGAGATATGTTGTTCACTTTATAAATAATATTCTTCTAAGAGTTTTCTAATAGAAAATGACCATCCCTTAGCATGGGGAGCCGGTGCCAAAATATAATTAATGTTATTACGCATAAGATCATTAATAAGCGATTGATTCGGCCCATTAACACCTGGGACAACTATCGCTTGATCTGCAATTTCCAATAATGGTAAGTCATTAGGTGAATCTCCAAGAGCAATAATAGAGGAACCACTCTTATTCAAGAATTTCTTTAAAGCTGAAACTGCTTTACCCTTATGACTGTTTCTGCCTAACAAATGACTCATCCGGTTACCCTGATATATATTGATGTCATATAGGTCTAAATAATTATTAAGTATAAGTTGATATTCTTCAGGTGGATTTAAGAAGGGTACGCTCCAATGTCTATCTAGAGCCAGAGTAACTTGAGAATCATTTAAACCAGTAAGCTTTTTTATATCCTTATATCCAAGGTCATTTAGTGCTGTTAATTGAAATTTGATATCATTTGAAAGTCTATCCAAAACATCTCTTAAATCTCTATAACATCGACCTAATATTAATTCCCATTCTTCATTTGTCTTTGGATTAGATCCATAAATAGCGCCACCGTTCTCCACTATATATGGATCATTTATATTAATGAAATCTCTAATAACCTTGACCTCAGCAGCTGTCTTGCTGGTACATAATACTATAGGAATTCCTAATTGCTGAAGCCATTTAATAGTTCCTATTGCTGGAGAAAGATCATATTCATGATCCATCAGTGTTCCATCAATATCTGAGACAATAATAATATCTCTTGTGGTTTTAATTATCATGGTTGTACTCGCGTAAGCCATATTACAGAGTAAGGTTGAAGATCAATTCTGTTATCAAAGAAAGTCTGATTACTTAAGTAATCTTTCCATAAATGTAACTCGTTGTTATCAGGAATTGATAAGTTTTTAGAAAGTGAAAGACTTAACTTATTATTTGTCATATTGTGAACTGCCCATAACATATCCTCGCCCTCTCCTCTAGAAAATATAACGATATCACTTCTTCCTCGAGAAAGGCATTTCATTGGTGCAGAAGGATGAAAACACTGTAATTGTTTTCTTAAATGGATTGCTGTCTTTAACTCTTTAATAATTTTACTAGGGAAAGAATTAGGATCATTAAGTTTTAAGAGTAAAGTATCTGCTTGAAATCTTTCTCTATTTAAATCTCTACGTTGACCTGAACTACTAAAAGTGCGAATATCATTTTCTGAAGCTAGAATAGCTTGTAAATATAAAGCAGGGATACCTTTTAATGCGAGTGTAAATAACTGACTTAACATGAATCTTTGAATCTGCCAAAGAGATTGATCTCGGCCGCTATCGGACATGGCACTCCACCAACTTATATTTAATTCATATGGTTTTTCTTCTCCATTCTCTAATTTTCTATGGCTAACTAATCCTCCTCTTTTTTCGCAATTAAATAATAAATTATGAATCCTATTTGAGTCCATCAGACCTTCTAAAGCTCTTAAACCAATACCATCATGGGATGACGTAAAGTTTAGGAATGATGTTTTATCTGGCAATGAAGGCCATTTAAAAAGCCATTCATTTAGCAAATCTGCCTTACTACTTATTAAAGATTCTAAAAGTAATGGTGGCAGAGTAAAGTTGTATGCAATATGTGCTTCATCTCCTGAATTCAAATAAGAAAGGTTTTCTTTCTCTGGAACATTGGTTTCGGTAATAATTACTGAAGACTTACAAAGAGTACTCAATAACATTCTTAATAATTTTACGATTTTATGTACTTGAGCTCTATGCAAACAAGATGAGTTTTCTTCCTTCCATATAAAAGCGACAGCATCAAGCCTTATCCAAAAAACGCCATGATCTATGTATCTAACTATTAGTTTTATGAATTCTATTAATATGTATGGATTATGCCAATTCACATCAACTTGATCTGGTCCAAATGTAGTCCAAACATCTACAGGCCCTTTATTGGTAGATAAATTGGTAAAGAGTGAAGAACTTCTAGGCCTAATAACCTTGTCCCAACCATCTTTTGAAGATGGTGCCAATATATATTCATTTCCAGGTGAAATGGACTTAATAAATTGCTGAACCCATTCATGTGATGAAGAAACATGATTAAGAACCAAATCTGCCATCAAAATATGATTAAACGATAAATCTTTTAAATGTTTCCATTCACCAAAACGATTTTCTAAAACCTCGTGGCTTGAAACAGCAAAACCTCCATCACTTGTAGAAGTTAAAAAAGGTAACACATGAATAATTGATACCAAGCCTCCTATCTTTTTCTCTATAAGTTCTAAAAAGGTTTGTAAGGTAGGTTCTTTATCACGATAGACACAATCAGGGTAGGCAATAAGAACAACAGAAGATTGATCCCAAAGAGGTTGAGCCGAGATACATTTTGAATTCTCTATTACACAATTTTCATCCAAAATCTGCAACAATTGAGACCACACTATATTTAATTCTTCTGCAGAGTGTTCTTGGTAGATTTCATAAATCAAACCTTTCATGGTTTGAAGTTCCTCTTCCACTCCTGAATCCTTGTATTTACTACTATTCACATCAGAATGATCGATGTTTCTTACTTAATTCTGTAGCACTAATCATCGAATGGACTTTCAACAGGGTTTGATCACAACAATTCATGAGTATGGAATTAATTCAGATTCCTTATCTGAGCTATGTCTGGGTCTAAAGAAAAGGCCTACAGCAATTTTAATCCCTTGTCTTTTTGACGAATTCAAAAGACCAGCACTTGCGAACATTAGAGATATACTCAAAAACCTTGAAGGTTTAAATCAACTAGTTATAGCTTTGTCTGCCAAAACTGTAGACGAAGTCAAAGAAGCAAAAGATTTTTTTTCCTCTATGCCATTTCCAGTTCATGTTCAATGGACTAATGGCCCAGCAGTCATAGAACTTTTAAAAGCTCAAGAAAAGAATGGTCTTGAACTTCTTGGAACACCGGGCAAAGGTTGGGCTGTTTGGCAGGGAATCGGAGTCGCAACACGTTCATCTGATGTAGTAGCTCTTTTTGATGCTGACATTCGTACCTTCAGCAATTCGTATCCAGCCAGAATGCTTCAACCATTATTAGATCCTTCGCATGGAATCTCATATGTAAAAGCTTTTTATAGCAGGCTTTCTCTTGAAACATATGCATTACAAGGTCGTGCAACAAGATTATTTGTGAGTCCATTGCTTACTAGTCTTGAACAATTGCTAGGGCATGGGGCATTCCTTAGATATTTGCAAGCATTTAGATATCCACTCGCCGGAGAGTTTGCCTTTACAAGAGATCTAGGAATGAACTTAAGAATTCCATGTGATTGGGGACTTGAAATTGGATTACTTTCGGAAGTTTTTAGAAATGTAAGAATTTCACGAATAGCTCAGGTTGATTTAGGGCTTTTTGATCACAAGCATAAAGAGATTGGTGTTACTCAAAAAGAAGGTCTTCAGAAAATGTGTACTGAAATTCTTTCAAGTGTTCTTAGGGGATTAATGGAACATCAAGCTCAGACACTTACTAATTCGCAATTATCTACATTAGAAGTCCTATACCGTCGAGTAGGAGAAGATAGAGTCAAACAGTTTGGTTTGGACTCAGCTGTTAACCAAATACCTTATGACCGACATAATGAAGAATTATCGGTTCAAAAATTTGGGAATTTATTAAAGCCTGCAATCTTAAACTTTAGAGAGTCTCCGGTTAAGCAGCAACTTCCTTGTTGGGCTAGAGTTCTAGCCTGTGAGAATAGATTACAAGATGACCTAGCAGAGGCAGGTATTGAAGATATGAGTAAATCAGAAAAGTCTAATAAAACCTTTTTACTTAAATAGATATAAGAATCAAACAGTAGGGAAATTGTTCGGGAATGGAGTCTCTTCATTTTTTACTGCTTGCGTTTCATATTTCAACCAGTCCTTATATCCATTTGGCTTTACCGTCTGTCCATTACGAGCCGCAAAAATTATGACGTGAAAAGGGATAACTATTGCAAAGAAGAAGAAATGAAGTAGATACAAATCCCATGGCACTCCATTTGCTCCATAGTCAGGAAAAAACAATGCAGTCAGAAAGGTTAATTCCATAGCTGTAAATGATGGGCTTTATCAATTATCAATTTTGAACCAGAATCATTGAATTCATGTGATGAATAACTAAAAATTAACGTCTAGAAAGGATTGCTCAATATTTAGAGCGTTATAGAAATCACATCAAACCTCTTATAACTAGAGAGATCCCCATAAGAACAGAAATTGTTTCAAAGGCTCTTTTCACGATTTGTTTATCTTGATTTATAGAGAGATGTGCTCCTATATATCCTCCAATTAATGAACCTAAAAGCAAAGCTGGGATCCAATTCCACCGAATCTCACTAATAAGACCTAAAACTAAAGCCCCTAAACCATTCCAAAACAATCCAACAATAATTAATGTATATCCAATAGCCTCAGAATAACTCAGTTTAAAGTAGCCAACAAGCCAGATTGTTACTATTAACCCTGTACCAGAAGAAAGTGATCCATTTAAAATACCAATAAGAAATAATCCTATGCCCCCTATAAGAAAATTTTTCTTATAGAAATTTCTACCATTAGTATATGAACCTAGAGATCTATTATTAGCAGAGTAAAAACCTACTGAAAAGGTTAATATGCCTAAGGCTATATAAGCGTATTTATCTGGTATTAAAAGAACAATATTTGAACCAATAAAGACACCTGGGATACCAGTACATAATATAAAAAACATTAACGAAGGGTTTAATGTTTTATTTTGAAAATGTCTAACACTTGCACCAATTCCTAAGCACACACTTGCGAATTTATGGGTAGCCAGTGCCAATGGGAATGGCAAGCCTAGAAATATTAAAATTGGAAGCTGTATAAGTCCTGCACCACCTCCTGCAAAGGCAGAGATTAGATTAGCAATTAAAGAGATAGATAAAAGAAGAATATGAAAAAGATAAGTATCTATGGGACTAAACTAATTAGAAATGATATAAAAACTATAGCTCTTTTCTTGACAGAACAATTTAAGGTCTATGATTTGTGAAGAAAGGAATGCTAATCATTATGAATTAAAAGAAATGTATAACACTATGATTAATTAGATATTTAGACCTATATCAGGAGAGATCTAGATAAATCTCAATGTAAACAGGCAAAAAGCACTTAATAAATGCAATAAAGATTAGTCTCAGTTCTCTAGTCGAATCAAATCAATGCTATTTGGATGGTCATGAATATATTTGTTGAATTCCATTGCCAGCAATCTTGCCTCATAAGCATCGCAGGCATAAAAACAGTTTTCAATTCTTCTGTTTTCACAAGTCCTATAGTGAACCGTATATGCTCTCAGAGAACTTGAATGAGAGACCGCGTTAGTTTTTAGCATTTAGATAAGCGCCAAAAAGAAGGCACATATCCTTTATGGCTAGAAATCATTTATTTATCTACAGATATCTTGTAATCAGAATAAGTCGAAAGAATGCTTTAACTTGATAGCGATCGTCAATGTAGTTGATGATACAGAATGAAAACCTCACAAAACCAGTAATCTATTTGAATTAATAAATAACTGATAAATTTTTACATCGTCAAAACAAATTGGATTTCAAGTCCGTTGGTCTAAAAACAGCAAACCCTAATTTAGTTTTAAGAGGATTGGCCTTATACAGATTTCTTTGCTATTAAATAAATAACTTAATTTATTAAATGGGATTACTTAGTTGGTCTTCATATAAATTTCTGAAAAGAAGAAATCAATTCTCCATTAATCAATTGATTATGAAAAGAGATTCAGAACAAGAAATAACAGTCAAGCATAAAAATAATAATAAGTCCTCTAGTGACAATTATTTTAAACTCCTTCGCAATGGTGGTTTTTGGATGTCGTAAAGTGACGTCACTGAGCAAATCTTATTGTTTAGAATTTAATTTAATTGAAATAGTATGCTAAAACTAAACATAAACAAACTTATAGTATGAAATCCTTTTCAAGTATTGATTTAGGTTCAACTCTGCTTTCTGTTGTTATTGCAATTGGTTTTATAGCCTGCTGTGTAGCTCTCTTAAAGCTAACAGCAAGTGGAATTAATAATATTTATGATAAATTAAGATCACGGAAATAGCTCTCAAGAATAAGTAAAGATAGATTATATTTATTTTTGCACCAAAAATCTTATATTTAATGATATTAATAACCACTGAAGCTATTTAATATGTTAAATTAACAACAATCAGAGAAAAAGCATTGAAGGAAATAGGAAAAATATCTATGGGCTTCGAGATTGGGAGTGAAGTTACAATTGATCTTAACCAAATAAATGATCGCCTACCTGATTCACTACGACTCCAAATAAATAGTGATCCTTCAGGAAAAGTCGTAGATTATAAAATGACAGACGGCATGGGAATTGGAATTATTGTTCAATTTAACAATGGTAAGCAAAGTTGGTTCTTCTTATCCGAAATAAAAGAATCCAAAGAATTTATCGAAAATACTGAAAACAATAATAGAGATAGTTTAATTAAACTAATCGGGAAAAGCTCATCAGAATTCAATTATTCTTCAAATAAGCAAATCAAGTATTTATTAAATCCAATTAATTTCATGAATTGGTTTATATTTAGTATAAAAGATAATATTTAACTAAAGATCTGATTGGCTTACTATTATTTTCTTACTGGATAGATTCGTTCAGATCCGCCTATTATCGATGATCTTTGTGATAGTTGATAAAGTTTTTCATGTAAACTTGCTGGCATTTTAGAATTAGAATTATCTGACAAATAGAACCAAGAATCATCTACAAACTTGTTATCAGATGCTCTGATTCCTAGGTTTATAAAAGAGGAACAAAGCTTTACCCACTTACTCTTCTGATCCCTATAGCCAATTTCTAATGAGAAAAGTCCTGTAGGCAGAGGTGCTCGATAATTATATGAAAATGATTGTTTATTTAACTGGATTTCCTTCATAATGGTAGTTTTATGATTATTTGATAGATTGTGAGTAATATCGAAGATTCTCAATCCTAGACAATGTATTCTCTTATTATTCAATTTCCTTATGTCATCTTTTGCTAAATTCCAATTTATATGAATTGTGCCATCATCAAAATGTTTTGATTGCAATTTTGAATCGACGATTTCTTGCTTGTAAAAGAATGTAGTTTTAAGCCTCGTTTTGATTTTATTCTTTAATTTTTTTAGAAAGTCCTTCATTTAATAGAATTTAAGTACAGCTAATTAATAGATCATTAAATATTTTAATAACTAATTAACCTGATGCAATAATGATAATACCTTTAGTAGCAAATTCCAAGTAAGAAATGAATGGCTTTGACCCTGCAATTAACTATGGTCCTAATGATGCTGGAGTATCTGCTCTATCAATCGTAGTTGGCATTTTGGCTATAGCTATAGCAGCCTGGCTTTTGGGTGCTTTATATGCAGTGTTCTCTAATCTCATTAAAGGATTACAGAACAAAGGCGGTGAAGAATAATATATATGGTTATCTAACATAAAGTTAACTAATAAATATTTAAATGTATTAATATCTTTAGATATGGACTACTAGCTTAAAAGATTTACAACTTGTTTTTACTTCGCAAGAATTTAGTAAATGTAACCAGATATATGGTATCTATTAGTAAGTAATTCTTTAGAAATCATGCTGACATCTATGCTTCATTCAGAATGGTCAGCCCCATTAGGCCTTCCAGCTCCAGTTTGGGGAATAATTACACTAGTTGGATATATCCTTTTTTGGAGAGTGGGGATAAAAAGATAGATTACTAAATAAGAGTAGCTAACCTGAAATGTTCCTTAGTTCACTACTAATATTTTTTGTGTTCTTCACAGTAGATACATCTGAAAATTATTCATACTCTCATGAATATGAAGCAGAGAATAATAAAATACTTGAAAGTGAACGTGCTTTACAGCAATGTCATGAGGGTCGAAGGAATCAATTAGAGCCTATGTGTAGAGGATAATTTACTAAAATCTAAATACAAAAAAACAAATCGCTAAAAGTACAAATGACATAGCGAATCTACCGTGAAGAATTTCTGATTTACTTAATCTAGAGAAAGTCATAAAGGTCACTCCCTAAATTGAAAAAGAAAGAAAGTATAGAAAGGTTGAATTTTCTATCCTGAATGTCTTAAATCATTCAGCCATTATAAATTTACTGCTTTTAATCACTAATGCAATGAGTATGAAGTACTAATGCATACCAGATATAGGCATCAAACAAACGACATACACTACTAATAGGGTTTCTATTGCCACATAGGCTCTTTATCCATACTAAAGATATCAGAATGAGATGGTCTGTAGCTATGTAATTCCTCTATTTGTTGTGCATAGTTTGCTGTAGAAGAAATAAATCCATTAACTATAGAAGGATCTGAGAAGGAGATCTTCGATCTGAACTTCAATAAGCGAATACATTTAGACCAAGCCAAAGGATTTTTATAGGTTTCAAACCAAAAGTCGAATATATCTTCTACTAAAGCGAGAGGTAAGTCATAAGAGAATCCATAAGGAGAGGAGACTAATGGATAGCCATCATTCTTTATTAGAAAAATCAAGTTAGAAATATTTTGTGAGATTGCCTTCGCAACATCATTTGCACTAGAAGCACCTAATAGCTCTTTGCGATAACATTCGAGAAAATGAGAAGGATCATGATTTAATGGGTTTATATGATCTGTAATGCCGACATACCAATATCCTAAACCAAACTTTTCTGCACTTACTAAATATAAGTTCTTAGTTTGCGACACTTTAAAAACACCTTTGGACTTCTTATTAGCAAGAATAATATAAATTACCTTATAAACTATTCAATAGAATTTTCACCATTCTTATGGTGATTTTGGACTTGCTTCCATTCCTTAAAAGCTTTTTCCCATTCAGATTGAGGAGGCCTTGATTTAATACTAGACTTATCAGGAATAGCCTTTTTTAGATTTTGCCAATCGCTCCACATCTGACTAATCAACCATGCTTGAGATTGGCTTTGAGCCCCTTGATCTAACAGCTTTATTTGGTATGGCTTAAGTTTCCTTAATTGTTTATACTCGTCTTTCCAATTATCATCTGTATCAAAGCTTGTTCCCCATTGCTCAAGAACAACATTTAACTGATCAGATGAAGATTGTTCACGAAATAGTTTAAATTTTAATGCATCCATAAAAATAAAATTTCCCAATTTGAGAAAAGCTTCATTCGTCAGGGGAAATTAAATAAAGCTATTTCAGTACATTCTCTCTCTTTTTACTAAGTGCGCAAGTGCCAAAAACAAAACATGAAGGTTGAGAAAATAAGCAAAGCGATCAAATAGAAAAATCCTCAAAAAAGTTCTAATAAATAGAGCTATAATATTAAAAATTAGTCAGATATTTGTAGGAATGTTTTTTAGTTCTAGTAAACAATACATATGTCCATACTGTTCTAATAGGTACGCGTTTTTCAAAACAAGATTAGATGGCGTGACTATTTGTGGTCAATGTGGCGAAGAAGCCAGGATAAAAAGGGCTTTTGGGCCTAAAAAAATACTTAGTTTATTAGCTTGTATAGCTATTATCAGTCCTTTAATTTACTCATTTACATCTATAATTAAATTTGATAATCCTAAAGTCAGAAAAGATCTCGCTTATATCAAGCTACATACGGATAAAACTCTACTAATAAGATTGACCGGAAAATAAAGTCCTGGTTTTATTCTGTAGTATCTGGCTTAGCAGAAGGTTTTCCTTCTTCGGCAGCGGCTTTAGCTTTAGCAGCCTCATAGGCATCCTGATGACTAAGCTGACCTTTAGAACGTAACCATCCGTTAATAGTTGCGTCTCTGCCTTCAGCAGCACATTGTTCCTGATATCTCAAGAATGGAAACCAATGGTGGTTTGCATTTCTTGGATCGCTTGCATTAAGAGGGTCAACTGTCACTGGCTTTACATGCGTTTATTCAATCATCGCATAAAGAAAGAGTTAAAAAAAAATCAAGTTAAAACTCTTTATCGAAATATCAAAACCTTCAAGGATTTGCAAATTAATTAAGACTGCTTTATCATTATGTCGAAAAAAGGTAAGCTAAATATGGCTGCAGCTAAACAACACGCTAAACTTCTCAAGCTCCAAACCAAAGCTCAGAAATGTATTTCAAGAGAAGAGGCACAGAAAATAATCAAAAAAGCAGATAAAGCCAACAGAAAATTATTAAAATAAAGAATTAAATATATATAGATAATTATCTCAGCGACTGAGCAATTTTTTTATAATTTAATCCTTTAAAATTATAAGATCAAAGCTGAATTAATTGAACTCCACTATATTTAACAAATGAGATAGAAAATAGATTACTAGAGAGACCTTTCAATTCTGATAAGAACTTCTGATTATCTCCATACTTAATCCATTTAGATTTTATCGTCGCTAAATCAGTCTGTATTGAATCTAATGGTATTTGAGCAACTAAAATACTTTGTTCTCCAGCGAACCTTTTTGCTGGAATGCTATCTGTCCCCTGAATGACTCGCAATAAAATCTCTAATGCTAATAATTTAATTTTATCCTTATCATCATTAAAATCTATAGGCTTATTAACAGACTTGCCCCCTATAGGCATAAACCTTTTACCTGATTTCTCTATCATTGCAAGTGCTATTAAATAATTAAATTCTGACATGATAAAGTTAAACAAACACTACTAAATAATAGTCTAGGAATTTAAGATAATCTCTACTGTCATATATTAGTTTATGTCCTGAAAATAACACCATATAAAATGAATAAAAGTTCATAATTTATCTTCTTTAAAGAGAGATGTATTAATGCTTTATCTTTAGCTACTATAGTATTAAATCAATTAAAAAATTAGGATGTTTGCAATTTTATTTACTCATGGATTTATAGTCTGATGAAAGATCGAGCAATTATTGATGTTGAACAACTTAGCAAGACATATCAAATTTCAGATAAAGATCCTGGTTTCAAGGGAACCTTAAAACACTTTCTATCAAGAAAAACTTTTGGGGTCGAAGCCGTTAAAAATGTATCTTTTAAAATTCAGCCTGGTGAGATAGTTGGCTTCCTTGGTGCAAATGGTGCTGGAAAAACAACTATCCTCAAAATGTTATGTGGATTAATATATCCAAGTTCAGGATCTATTTATGTAGATGGTTTTAATCCTGCAAAAAGACAAAATGACTTTTTAAAGAATATTACTCTTGTCATGGGGCAAAAACAGCAACTGATTTGGGATTTGCCTCCAATGGACTCTCTTCAGGTTAATGCTGCTATATATGGATTAAGTGAAAGTGAAGCAACCAATAGAATAAAAGAACTTTCAATTATGCTTGAACTTGGGGAAGAGCTATATCGTCCTGTTAGAAAACTATCATTAGGGCAGCGTATGAAAACAGAATTGCTGGCTTCGCTTTTGCATAAGCCTTCTGTGCTTTTTCTGGATGAACCTACTCTAGGACTTGATGTAAATGCACAAGCTAGGGTAAGAAGTTTTCTCTCAGAATACAATAGGAAAACTGGGGCAACTATATTATTAACTAGTCATTACATGGCTGATATAACTGCATTATGTTCACGAGTTTTGTGTATTCATAAAGGCGAGCTGTTCTATGATGGAGGTTTAAACTCTCTAACAAATAAGTTAACACCGTATAGAGAATTACGAATTGAACTAAAAGATCAATTTAATCCAAAAGAATTTGAAAACTATGGAATTATTAAAACTAATACAGATAGGTTTATAGAAATAAGAATCTTAAGGACGGAACTTCCTAAAGTAATTTCAAGAATATTAGAAAGGTTTGAAGTCATTGATATTGAAATTAAAGATCCACCTATAGAAGAATTAATAGGAAAACTATTTAATCAAAGAAGGATTTGATGTCATATTCTAAATTAAAAATTAATGTTATAAAGGCTTTATTCAATAGTCAATATGCAAATATGCTGGAATATCGAGTAGAAATAGCACTTTGGGCTCTATCTGGAGTATTACCTTTTATTATGCTCTCAATTTGGAAAGAGAGTGGGGCAGCAACATCTTATGGATTCGACGGTCTTTCATTATCTAGATATTTCTTGAGTGCATTTTTAGTCAGACAGTTCTCCGTTGTTTGGGTTGTATTCTCATTTGAAGAGGACGCACTATTAGGCAAACTATCACCATATTTAATACAGCCACTTCACCCTCTTTGGAGATACTTGGCAGCGCACATAGCTGAACAAGTTACACGCCTACCATTCGCCTTGTTAATTACATTTACCTTCTTCTTGTTTAATACCGACTCATTTTGGATACCATCACTAATTCAATTTTTATTAGCTTGGCTATCGACATTATTTGCTTTCTCAATTGCATTTCTTTTACAAAGTATTATTGCATCATTATGTTTTTGGAATGAAAAAGCTAGTTCATTAGAAAGATTATTATTTACTCCCTACCTATTCCTTTCAGGTTTACTAGCGCCTATATCATCATTTCCTCCGAACATACAAAAGATTGTTCTCCTTACTCCTTTCCCATATATGATAAATTTTCCAGCCAATATATTATCAGGTTTAGCAGAGAATATATTTATAGGCTTTATTATTCAAATCATTTGGATATCAATCTTATTTCCTGTCGTAATTCTTCTTTGGAAAGCAGGTGTACGTAACTACACAGCCATGGGTGCATAAATGGAAAGGTATTTAAAAGCACTATATCTATTTTTAACTACTGCCATAGGAATTGAAATGGAGTACCAATTAAATTTCATTGTGGAAGTAATCGCAATGATTGGAACGCTTAGTGGAAGTATTTTTATCTTGTCTCTTTTTTTTACACAGGGTCAACAACTAGGTAATTGGAGTTGGGAACAAGCATTAATAATTCAAGGTATATATACATTACTAGATGGAATAACAAACACAGTATTACGTCCAAATCTTCGAGAAATAGTAAATTATGTCAGAGAGGGAACATTGGACTTTGTTCTTCTCAAACCTATAGATAGTCAATTCTGGGTATCTCTTAGAACCTTTTCACCTTCGGGATTACCAGAAATCGGACTAGGTGCAACACTAGTTATCTATGCTTGTAATCAATTAGGTGTTGTATTAAATATAAACCAGTTGGTAAGAATCATAATAATATTAGCATCAAGCTCTATTACTCTGTATTCAATTTGGTTTCTGGTCGCAGCTACAAGTATTTGGTTTGTAAAAACATGGAATGCAACAGAAGTATTACGAGCAATTTTATCTTCAGGAAGATATCCTGTGTCAGCATATTCACTAACGCTAAGATTTATATTTACATTTATACTACCAATTACTTTTCTAACTACTGTACCTGCTGAAATAATTATTGGCGATTCTGGCTATAACATGATCTATATAGGTATTCTAATAGCAGTCTTCTTTTTTAGTTTAAGTAGAATGTTTTGGATACACGCATTAAAGTATTACACATCTGCATCTAGTTAGACTAATAACTATTCCGTCCAGAATAAAGAACCAGGTTATAAATTAAGAGATTATTTATAATAAATATTAATAATATAATTTCCTTTAGATATGATTGTGGATTAATTCCATTCTAGTAGGTAAATTATTAATATGGTGATTTAATCATACTGTCTACCTAATAAGCTCCACAAAGACCACGAATAAAACGAATCTGCTATAAGATTAATGAGCAAAGGAAACAGTTTCTTATTCTTTTGTCTCTAAGCGCTTATTTGATGGTTCTAAGTTGTATCAATAGTATACTTAATGTCTAAATTTGAGAACTCCCAAGTCGTAGAACAGAACGCAAGACCAATAATAGCCATAACTATGGCGACAGGTCTTCAAGGAAAAGGCGTGGTAAAGAGCTTATCTGAAAAGGGATGCTTTAAAATAAGAGCAATTACAAGAGACCCCTCAAGTAAAAACGCTGAGGAGCTGGCAAAGCTAGCAAATGTAGATGTAATTAAAGGTGACTTATTAAACACAGAAAGCCTTTTGACATGTTTTGAAGGAGCATATGGAATATTTGGTAATACAACACCAACTAAAGGAAGACAACCTTTAGTACGTGAATATGAAATGGAACAAGGAAAGAATCTTATTGATGTTGTAAAAACAATCTCTAAAAAGGGCTGTTTAAAACATTTTGTATTTAGCTCAATTTGCAAAGCCCAAAATCCCATTAAAAATGAACCTGCGCCAGGTCACTTCACAAGTAAGTGGGATATAGAAGATTATCTAAAAATTAAGAAGTTAAATGAAATCACAACTATTATTCGACCGGCTAGTTATTTTGAGAACTTTAATTTTGATTTACCTGGTTTATCTGCAAGTAACGATACATTACGAGGAGTAGTAAAAGCAGACAAAAAATGGCAAATTATCGCAGTTAGAGATATTGGAAGATGGTCTGCTGCTATATTTTGCAACCCAAAAAGATTTATCAACCAAAATATTAATTTAGCAGGGGAGGAATTAACACCAAATGAAATGGTAAATATTTTAAAGAAATCTTCTGGTAAATCTACTGCAGAATTTAATTATTTTATGATTCCTAGATTATTTATGAAAATCTTTGTAAATGATATTGGGATAATGGCGGATTGGATAGAAAGAGCAGGCTATGGTGCTAATCTCACTGAACTAAAAGAAATTGCAAAAGAAGAAAATATTGACATGACAACATTAGAGAGTTGGTTTAGAGAAAATTATATCTAATTCTATTATTTAACAACAATGAAAAGCTAAAGGTGAATTTTTTTTATCAGAAAATAGGCAAGAGTGATCATTACAATTACAGGAAGTATATAAAGAGAAGCAAAGAATCCGATTAAAATCACTGTGAAAATAAGAAACAAACCAGCCCAAGCTAATGAAAGGTAAAAAAACTTCTTAATTCTTTTAGACCAATATTGACCTGTATACCTATCTAGTAAATCCTGTAATTTATTCCTCTCTTTTGTTATTTCCATTAGACGATTACGGTGCCATTGAACAGACTGTGCGGCAGAATTTTCAACAAATCGCTTTTGAAAATTCCCTAATAAATTATTGTTAGTAGTAAAAGCAGACCTAAACCTTACGGTTTGAGCATTAAAAATCTGTCGTGAGATATCAACTATTTGGGAATCGAGTCTATTTATACGAGTCCTAAGAGTTTCTATTGAGTTATCAACCCTAGATAAAGTATGCACCTTTTTGCGTTTTGAAAAAAGCACTTTGATCGTCTTGAATTAGCCTAATGATATCTAGACTGGCTTACCAGTAATAAAAGCATGAACAGCTGGTACTGTTCGATCAAGCACAAGTGCAAGAACTACAAGCAAATTCAGGCCGACGACTAAACCACCTATAAAAAGATTTCCTTCTCTAGTGGTGTAATCCCATTTTGGTTCGCTGTCAGACATTGTTTTTTTAATAGAAGTAATGGTTAGCACTCATTTTCAATCCTACGACCGAGTCGTAATAAAGTTTTAGTGCTTTGAAAGAGATTCAGTATGTAGAGCATTAATAATGGATCTTATTGGGACTTTTTACAACTACTGGTAAAGGTTTATTCGTAATGTTTTTTGATTTAGACAATTTTAGAACCGTCCCGTGCGATACTCTTTCGAATTTCTTAATTATTCATGTCTAAGGGATACTGGTTTAAGCAAGCAAAGATCGAAAATACTGAAGTCTTCATAGAATACGTTAAGACGGTTGTACCGTGGTTGAGATCAGTAGGAGGAACAATAATTGCTAAGGATGTAAACCAGAATTCAGATTTAAACGAATGGGATGGTGGGCAATTGGGGCTAGTTATAGAATTCGTATCAAAGGATGCTGCTCAAAGAGCTTTTGATTCTCAACATTTTCAAGAATATATAAAAGGTAGAGGTTTAGAAACAGAGTTAAGTCTATCGATTATTGGATAAGAAAGGAAAGACTCATAGAAAGTTAAGCTATTAATACTTGGGATATTAAGAATTTTGCGTGTGAATTGTTAATGATCAGAGATTCAGATCAAGCGACAACCAAGATGAATTAATCCACTATCAATAAGACGGCCCAATCTAATTGCAGCGGCTTCTTCAGTTCTGGTAAAGCTTGGTTGGTGAAATGTTATCCAATCAAACTCCTCAGAGGTAATTATTCCACTTGTCAAAGATGCTAGAAAAATGCTTCCAATACTCATGGCTCTAAATGAAATAGATGTGCGCCTTTCGCGTTTTTAAGCTCGAAAAGCAACAACGTACATTAAAAAAAATACTGACTATAAAATTTCTTGCACAAGAAAGAAACAGAACTAAACACTACCTATAGGGCGTTATACCTATTTCAATGTCCATATATAGTACAAACCTCAGCGACAAGTGAAAAGAAGAATAACGATTAGGCCTCAGGAGAATTAAATAATTATGTATAAATACTTACGCACTCTTATTTTTTATTGGAGTAATTCTGTCATCCAATAGTTAAGTACACTAAGAAAGCAAGCAAATTCGTTTCTTGATCATTGCCTTTAGTTAGCTTTGAGATACCTTCATAGAAAATTTAATCAATATTAGCTATGAAAAGAGAAACACTTGATACATAGAAGCTTCAAGAAATATATTTCGCTTGAAATTAGTTGAAATAGTTACCTATAATCAAAATTAGTTTTTACATTCCAAATAATGACGGAACTTGTTTTTGCTTTATCAAATGCTGAGCTAGGGATTAGTGGATTTACTATTAATCTAATATTTATTAGCTCAACATTTATTGCGTTGGGTCTTCCTCTTTATTTTCTTCTTAAGAAGGCTGAAGGTACAAGTGCCTTTTCAAAATTCTAAACGAGAATTTACAAGCGTTAGCTTCTACTAAAGTAACAGCAGGAATTTATTAATTTCATAGTTTATAAATAATCCCAAGTAATATTCAGCAAATTATTATTGCTCACCTAGAACCCCATTAATCTTATGACAGTAGATGCAAGAAATCTTTCAAGAAAACAGCGACTGAAAGTTAATTTGAATAAAGTAAAAGATAGACTGCCAAAAGCACTAATAAATAAACTCAAAGAAGTCCCATATGGAGAATTAATAGGATTTAAAATGGTTGATGGGAATCAATTTGGTCTTGTTTTAAAGTTAGATTTTGGAAGCACTCAATGGTTTTTCGAAGATGAATTATCTGAAATTATAGAAGATTAATTAAAGAACGATATTCATCTAACTGTTAATAAACTATAAATAGAGTAGAAGGGCATGTTAATTCAATTTAGAAAAAAGTTCTTTATGATAGTCAACAACATTTTGACAACTTATAACTGGAGTAAATTCCATGTCTATTCCAAACTTAGCTCTCCAGGGAGAAAAATGTTGAAAGAGTTCTTTGTCACTTTTAGCATTACATAAAATAACTACTCTCCCTTCTCCAGGTGCATGGACACGAAATAGCATTTCAAATCCGTCAAAATTATCCTGTTTAGACATTTCACCATTTTCCCAATACTCTATAAACTGCTTGTAGGCTGCAACTTGATTTTCAATATTAGGAAATTGGCAGTCAACTAAATAAAGCTGCATTTAGATAGGTGGGGTTACTAGAACCATTCTTATCAAGAAATCAAGCCAATGGATCATAAACTAAGGATTTAAAGATTAAAAAATAATTAGCACTCATATTGAACGTTCAATTATTAGAGTCATAGCTAAGAATTTCGTCCAAATTGCATGATTTTAGTCAAGGTTATTACCCTCTCTTGAACGTCTTACAGCATAACCGGCCTCTAATGACGTAAAAATGGCTATAAAAAGAAGACCAATGATGCCATTTGGATCTCCTTGAATAGCGGCTGGATCTGAAGAATCAATGCCCAAATCCCTAAAAGCACCTAAAGAAATCCAAATAAATGAAACTAAAAAAGTAAGCCAATATGCTTTCCATCTCCTCTGATAAAGATATCCCGTACCTAAACCTGGTATAAAATTTAAAAGAATGGACAGCCAGATTGAAGAAGAAGAAAGAATTTGTTGTTTAGTAACATTTTCCATTTAAGGAGATCAAGAAAAGATTACCGCTTATGAAGTAGTTTATTTGAAGCTTTCAAAGTATAAGGTTTTATTATAAATTTCTTATATATTTGACATCACCCAATAAGATAAGGTGAAGCATATTTCTATAGCATAAAAATTTGAAGCTAGAAATAATAAATAGAGCTTCCTCAAAAGTAAGTTATGGAATTAATTCTTAGAAAAGTTCTTATTCATACTCTATTACCTTTAGGTACATCTTTGATTTTGCTATTGTTTTTCCTTATATCTAGAAAGAATCGCAAATGGCCTGTTGTTTCT
This sequence comes from uncultured Prochlorococcus sp., assembly GCA_902587615.1. GTDB lineage: Bacteria > Cyanobacteriota > Cyanobacteriia > PCC-6307 > Cyanobiaceae > AG-402-N21. The sequence continues at coordinate 38,414 of CACILY010000001.1, read as the reverse complement.
GCGTTATCAGTTCTATGGTTATTTAGTACAGGTTTTATAAGTGAGCTATTATTCAGAATAGTTGAACATCCATATAAGATTGAAAAACAACATTCATTAAAAAAAGCAAATGCAATTATCGTCTTAAGTGGAGGAGGAATCCATCAATACCATGGGAATTCAAATGTCATAGAATGGGGTGATCCAGATAGATTTAATGCGGGTGTAAAACTCTTTAAAGAAGGTAAAGCCACTAAGTTATATTTTACTGGTGGATTTAATGTTAAAGATTCCAATAGTTCAAATGAAGGTACACTTTATATTAAGAAGGCGATTGAATTAGGAGTACCAGCAAATTCAGTTTTTTCAACTCAGACTGTTACCAATACTTTACAAGAAGCTAATGCGATAAGTAAAAATCTTAAATCAAGAATAGATATTCCACGACCTAAGATAATTCTAGTAACCAGTGCTTTTCATATGCAAAGAGCAAAGCGGATCTTTGAACGAAGAGGTCTGGAAGTACAAATATTTCCAGTGGATTTCAAGACCAGCAGTTCTTCCATGTTGGATATATTCAAGCAAACATATAATTGGATACCTATAGCAGGTAATCTTAATAAAAGTTCAATAGCCATTAAAGAGATAATGGGAAGAATTGTATATAAAACATGGAAGTGAGTACTAATAAAGAGTAAAATGACATTGATATATCTAATTAAAAAGAATATAAAATAATTATATTAAATATGGAAAATCAAGATTCAAAAAGCAAGAACAAAATAATTTTTAAGAATAATATAAATAAAAAAAATAAGAGTAAAGCTCTTTTTTTAGATAGAGATGGCGTTATAATAAAAGACAAGCATCATGTGAGTGACGAGAATAACGTTGAGCTATGTCAGGGTGCTTACAATTTAATAAGATATGCATTTGATGCCAATTTATCCATAATAGTGATTACGAACCAGTCAGGAATCTCTAAAGGATTATTTAGCTGGGATGACTATAAAAAAGTTACTTATCGTATGCTTAGTTTATTAGGTAAACCAAACCCAATAAGTGCTATCTATTCTAATAGCTATGGAAATAATGCTCCATCTAATAGTTGGAGGAAACCTAGTCCAGAAATGTTGTTTTCAGCCAAAAACGACCTAAATATAAACTTAAAAGAATCATTACTTATAGGAGATAGGATTTGTGATCTAAAAGCAGGTTGCCTAGCTGGTGTTGAGAAGTTATTTCATGTCAAATCAGTACATGAAATTAAAGAGAAAGATAAACTATGTAAATATATTAAAAATAGAAATATTTTCACATGTAATGGACACAATAGTAAAATTACTTTTTTAGATAGTCTAGTTGATTTCCCTATAAGTTCGATTGAATATAAGAAAAGATAGCATGAAGAACTCTACAGAAGTAGTAATTATAGGAGGCGGTATTGTTGGATTATGCTTGGCTCATCAACTAATAAAACGGAATATAAGCAAAAATATTATTATATTAGAAAAGGAGAAAAGTATTGGTTGTCATAGCTCAGGAAGAAATAGCGGTGTTATCCATGCTGGTCTTTACTATAAACCAAATTCCTTAAAAGCAGATGTTTGTGTCTCAGGAGGTAAAAGACTCAAATCATGGATAAAAGACAATAATTTATCGATTAACAAATGTGGAAAGATTATTATTCCAACCAAACGAGAATTAGATAATCAACTTGATTTATTATTAAAAAGGGGAATTGCAAATGGGGCAAAAGTAGAACTTATTAACGATGTCCAACTTAAAAATATGATTCCAGAAGCGAAATGCACAACTAATAGAGCACTCTGGTCTCCAGAGACAGCAGTTATAAAACCATTAGAGATTATGCATTCCCTAGAAAATAATCTATTAGATAGTGGAGTTCAAATACTAAAAGACACAAAGAATTGGGAACTAGAGACTGAACTCTCTCAAATAAGACTTAAAAGTAATAAAATAATTAAGTACTCCCATTTAATAAATTGTGCTGGGGTACAGGCCGAAGAAATAGCTAAGAAATTTAATATAGGCTCCGATTATATTTTAATACCTTTCAAAGGACATTATTGGAGACTAAAAAAAGAATGCAAAATAAAAATATCCACTAATTTATATCCAGTTCCTGATTTAAATGTTCCGTTTCTAGGTGTTCATTTCACTCCAACTGCTGACAATATACCTATAGTTAACATTGGACCTACAGCTTCATTTTGTCTTGGTAGAGAAAATTATTTTAATTACAAAGGAATAGAACCAATCAGATCTTCAACCAATCTCCGAATACTAATTGATCAATATTTACAAAACAAAGATAACTTTCGTGGTTATGTTCATAAACAAGCTTTCCTTGCTTCCCCTCGATTATTTTTAAAAGCAGCTCAGGATCTAATTCCATGTATTAAAATGAAAGATATCGAACGAAGCCAAAAAGTGGGGATAAGATCACAGTTATATAATAAGAAGGCAAATAGTCTTGAAGATGATTTTTTATGTTTAGAAGGTAAAAATAGCACACATCTATTAAATGCTATATCTCCAGCCTTTACATCAAGTTTTTCACTTGCAGACTTAATAATAGATAGATCAAATTTCTTTTAGGTAACAATGAATAGACCATTAAGAGCATTAGTTTTAGCCGCCGGACTTGGAACAAGACTAAGACCAATTACCATAAAGAAACCTAAATGTTTAGTTAAAATATGTGGTCAAGTGCTCCTAGAACGATGGTTATACCAATTAGAGAACTTAGGCTGCAAAGATATACTTATCAATACTCATTACCTATCTGATCAGGTAAAATCCTTCACAAAGACATGGACCAGTGAACATACGAAAGTTGTGACATGCTATGAGAAAGAACTTCTAGGAACAGCCGGAACACTTATAAGGAATCAATCTTTTTTTCGTGGATATACTGGCCTTTTATTACACGGTGATAATGTAACATCTTGCGACCTTAAAGAGCTAATAAAAGCTCATATTAATAGACCCAGCTATTGTCTTTTAACTATGCTTACATTTAAAACATCTAAGCCAAGCTCATGCGGAATAGTAGAGACAGATATTAATGGCATAGTAAAATCATTTCATGAAAAAGTCCCTAATCCTCCATCTGATATAGCTAATGGAGCAATATATGTTTTTGATGAGAACTTACTGGAATGGATTAATGAATTAGGAAATGGTGTAACTGATTTTAGTAAACATGTATTACCTAATTTAATAGGAAGAATTCAAACATGGCACACATCTGATCCTTTTATGGATATAGGTACTCCACATTCCTTAAAAGAAGCTCAAAAACTTTTCGAAATAATTGGTTGAAAGGTATTTATAGTATATTTATACAATTGAAACTATGGTTTTTATTAAGATTATTTCAAGGGAATCTACATTGATCTCCAAAAACTTATTATCAATTTAATTATGAAAGAAATCGATTTCATGAGTGTTTTACATAAAAGCACAGAAAGAGATTATTTAAAAAGAGTCAATGACAAGGAGTATCCAAAAGCCAAAGCAGCAGAATTAGCTAAAAAATGGGATTTTGACTATTGGGATGGTGATAGACGAGTAAATTATGGCGGTTACAGATACATCGAAGGGAGATGGGAGAAAGTTGCACAGAAATTTATTGATTATTACAAATTAGGTAAAAGTCCAAAAATACTAGATGTTGGTTGTGGCAAAGGATTCCTTTTATATGATTTGAAAAAATTAATACCAGAAGCCGATATCTATGGTATTGATATATCTCAATATGCTATTAATAATAGTAAAGAAGAAATTAAAGATAAAGTGAAAGTAGGGAATGCATGTTCTCTAAACTGGCAATCAGACTATTTCGATCTAGTAATTTCCATAAATACATTACATAACTTATACTCATATGAACTTGAGCTTGCCCTCAGTGAAATCGAAAGAGTTGGTAAAGATAATAAATATATATGCGTTGAAAGTTATAGGAATGAGAAGGAAAAAGCCAATTTACTTTATTGGCAAGTAACCTGTGAAGCATTCAATTCACCAAAGGAATGGATCTGGTGGTTTAATAAAACTGGATATAATGGTGATTATTCCTTCATTTATTTCGATTGATAATTAATTCATGAGAATTCCAGATATTAGACCAAAAGGTGCGATTTTAACCGCTCAAAATACCCCCCTAATTGTTGACTCATTCGAATTACCCGAATTTTTCTCTACTGGTCAAGTATTGGTAAAAGTCCATACAAGTGGTATTTGTGGTTCCCAACTTGGTGAGATCTCAGGAGTCAAAGGCATTGACCCTTATTTACCTCACTTGATGGGACATGAAGGCTGTGGAACTGTTATTGAAGTTGGCCCAGGGGTTAAATACGTGTCTCCAGGGGATAAGGTGGTTCTACACTGGAGAAAAGGTATTGGAATAGAATCAGATCCGCCCATATACAAATGGAGAGGGAAAAAACTTAACGCGGGCTGTATAACCACATTCAATACTCATGCAATAGTAAGTGAGAACAGATGCACTAAAGTGCCTGAAAATCTAGATACTGAGATAGCTGCCTTATTCGGATGCGCTATTACAACAGGTTTTGGAGTAATAGAAAATAATGCAAAATTACGTATGGGTGAATCAGTATTAGTATTTGGAGCAGGAGGCGTAGGCTTAAATATCATTCAAGCATCAAAATTACTATCAGCATATCCAATAATAGCTATAGATAAATTTGATAATCGCTTAGAACTTGCAAAGAAGATGGGAGCAACTCATTCAATTAATAGTACTGTAAGTGGATTTACAAGTAAAATAAAGTCTATTCTAAATGAAAAGAGCTTAGATGTATTTGTAGATAACACAGGATCTGTAAAAATAATCGAATTAGGTTATAAGTTAATTTCCAAAGAAGGGCGAATCATATTGGTAGGCGTTCCCAAAAAGAACGATAATATCTCCATATATTCTTTAGACCTTCATTTCGGAAAAACTATTACTGGTTCCCATGGTGGGGAATGCTCTCCTGACAAGGATATACCTAGATACTTAAACTTAATGAATAATGGAAAATTGAATTTTGATGATTTAATAAGTTCCCGCTATAGTCTTGAAAATATAAATGAAGCTGTTGAATCGATGATAAAAGGAGACACATCTGGAAGAATACTGATTACAACATGAAATCAAAAGTTTATAAACTGAATCAAGTTCCTAATTATGAAGATTGTGTACTTGCATATGGGCATTTCTCCACTATCCATCCTGGTCATATTAGGTATCTTAGACAGGCAAAAGCTAAAGGTAAAAACCTAGTAATTGCCTTAATCGGGGATAATCAAAAAAAATATTCATTTAACCAATCAGAAAGATCAGAAGGTCTAGAACTGCTAGATATTGCTGATGGAATTGTTCTACTTAACGGTAATGAATTAAATGAAGCGATAAAAATCATAAAACCTATTATATTAATACTTGGGAATGAATTTGAAAATGAGCCTAGCCCAGAGATTTTAAAAGCGATAAAAGAATTGAAAAGTTATGGTGGCAATATTCAGTTTCATGCAGGAGATACTCAATATTCTGGTTTAGATCTTCTTTCATATTCAGAGAAAGAATTAGGAATGGAGAAACGTAAACAATTTAAGGAAGCCTGCTTAAGACAATCGTTAGAGTTAAATTCACTAATTAGTTCAATTAAAGAATGGGATGAGACAAGATTGCTTGTTATAGGTGATACAATTATAGACCAATATTCAGCATGTGAAGCATTAGGGATGAGTGCAGAAGCTCCCGTTGTTGTTGTACGTGAATTAGAAAGTAAAAACTTTATTGGTGGAGCTGCAATCGTCGCATCACATATAAGAGCACTTGGCGCAAAATGTGAATTAATATCTGTTGTAGGTAATGACGATACTTCAGAAATTGTTAGGCAAAAACTCTTAGAAAGAGATATAGGAGATTCCTTAATTGAAGACAGCTCAAGACCTACTACATTTAAGAAGCGCTACGTAGTTGGAAATCAAAAACTTTTTCGTGTTAGTAAATTAGAGGATCATAATCTAGATAAAGATATAGAACTAAAGGTAATAAATAGACTTAAGAAGTTAGCCCCAATTGTTGACGGAATTATTATTTCTGATTTTGTCTATGGAGTTATAACAGATAAAATACTACATGTAATTCAAGATCTGTCTAAAAAATATAATCTTTTACTATTTGGAGATCTTCAATGCAGCAGTCAAGTTGGATTTATAACTAAATTCAAAAACTTCTCTCTTATTTGTCCTAATGAAAGAGAAGTAAGAGTCGCTTTACAAGACAAAGAAAGTGGGCTTGAGGAATTAAGTAGGAAAATTCTAAAGAACACAAAAAGTGAAAAGCTCTTATTGAAGCTTGGACCTGAAGGGTTTATTGCATATGACACTAAAAGCAAAGGGAAATCATATAATCAACCTTTTCCTGCTTTATCAGTAAACCCATTAGATGTTGCAGGTGCTGGAGACTCTCTATTAGCTGTCATGGCTACTGGTCTTTCGAGTAAGCAATCAATGATGACTTCAGCCGCACTAGGTTGCTGCATGGCATCATTGGCTGTTGAAACAATGGGGAATACCCCAATAACAGCTAAAGCATTAACTAATCACGTCAATGATTTATTTAAATAATTTGAATAATCATAAGTTTCTAGTTATCGGAAGTAATAGCTTTAGTGGTTCACATTTCGTAAATAGAGCAATCACTGAAGGATATAAAGTATGGGGTGTTAGCAGATCAGAAGAACCTCACGATATATTTCTGCCTTACAAATGGGAAAAATCAACTTCAGATAACAAAATTAAAACAAAACTTTTTTCATTTAATAAAATTGATCTGAATAATGATCTTGATAAGTTAATCGAACTTATCGATGAAGTAAAACCCTCTCATATTTTAAATTTCGCCTCTCAAGGGATGGTTGCTGAAAGTTGGTTAAAACCACTTAATTGGTACAAAACAAATGTATTAGCACAAGTAGCATTGCACGATGAACTTCGTAAAAAAGATTTTATTGAAAAGTATGTTCATATTTCTACCCCAGAAGTATATGGAAACACAGAACAAAAATGGATTAAGGAAAGCTATATATTTTCTCCAAGCACCCCTTACGCTGTCAGTAGAGCATCTTGTGACTTACATCTTTTATCCTTCTATAAGGCTTATAATTTTCCAGTTATCTTTACGAGAGCGGCTAATGTGTATGGGCCAGGTCAACAACTTTATAGAATAATCCCTAGAACTATTTTGAGTACAAGAACTAAAAAACCTATGAATCTGCACGGAGGAGGAGTATCTGAAAGGTCCTTTATTCATATTGATGATGTTATTGATGCAACATTGAAGCTAGCTCTTCACGGAGAACCAGGAACAAACTGGCATATCTCAACTAAGGACTCCATAAAAATAATTGATTTAGTAAAACTAATATGTAAGTATAGTAATGTTAAGTTTGAATCAATAGTTAATATAAGCTCAGAACGTCTTGGTAAAGATCAAAGTTATCTACTAGACAGTTCCGCTATAAGAAAAGAGTTTAATTGGGAAGAAAAAGTGGATTTAAAACAAGGAATTCAAGCAACGTTTGAATGGATAGATTTAAATATAAGTAAGCTCAGAAACATGAGTTGGGATTATACACATAAAGCATGAAGATACTCATTACTGGTGGTTGTGGATATAAAGGTTCTGTTTTAATTCCAGACCTTTTACAAGAAGGTCATGAGATAATTAATATTGATTCTCAGTGGTTTGGTAATTACTTAGATACACACCCAAATTTGACTAACATCAAAGAAAATATCACGAATACTAATAGTATACCTATTGAAGGAGTAGAAACTGTTATTCATCTGGCAAACATTGCGAATGATCCAGCTGTAGAATTAAATCCCAATTTAAGCTGGGAAGTTAATGTTCTAGCAGGTCAACAACTTGCAGATCGAGCTGTTAGAGCTGGCGTTAAAAAATTTATATTTGCAAGTTCTGGTAGTGTTTATGGTGTTAAAGATGAGGCTAAAGTTACTGAAGATTTGCCATTAGTTCCAATATCTACATATAACAAAACCAAAATGATTGCTGAGAGAATATTTCTTTCTTATTCAGATCATATGAAAGTCTATTGTATTAGGCCTGCAACTGTTTGTGGCATTTCCCCTAGAATGAGATTAGACGTGAGTGTTAATATGCTTACATATCAAGCAATTAAAAATAAAAAAATTACTGTTTTTGGAGGCAATCAAACAAGGCCTAATATTCACATTAAGGATATAGTAAATGTATACAAACACTTTATTAAAAATGATTTAGATAGTGGTTGTTATAATGCTGGATTTGAAAACTTTTCTATTATTAATATTGCTGAATTGATTGCAAAACATATCGATACAAAAATTGAAATAACAGAATCTAATGATCCTAGATCATACAGACAAGACTCAACTAAATTAGTGAATACTGGATTCAAACCATTGTATAATGTAGAAAAAGCAGTTACAGAGATTATAAAAGCATACAATCATGGAAAGTTAATTGAATCAGATATGTGCTATACAGTTAAATGGATGAAGCAATTAGATTTGGAATAACAAGTGAAAGTAGACAAAAAAACCGTAATTGAATTACAAGCAATTTCAAGATTGTTAAGACAAAGAATAGTCGAAACTTCTCATTTAGCTAAAATTCCACACTTAGGATCATGCCTTTCCTGCATAGATTTATTAGTATTTCTTTATTGGAATCAATTATCAATATCACCTAAAAACCCTAATAATCATAATCGAGACCGATTTTTATTAAGTAAAGGGCATGGAGCTCCTGCTCTTTTCCAAGTGCTTGCAGAGAAGGGTTTTTTTCCTAAATCACTTTTAAATGAATTTGGCAACCAAGGAAGTGTATTTCATGAACATCCACCTATTCCAGGATATATTCCTGGAATAGAAGCTGCAACAGGATCATTAGGTCATGGACTTCCAATGGCTCTAGGAATGTCGCTGGGAGCACGCATTAAGAATATAGTGTTCAATTCCTATGTATTAATTAGTGATGGGGAATGCAATGAAGGGACTGTATGGGAAGCGGCTATGCTTGCATCAAGTCAAAGAATTAATAATTTAATAGTTATAGTTGACTACAACAAATGGCAGGCAACAGGAAGAAGTAACGAGATCTTAGCTTTAGAACCTTTGGCAGATAAATGGAAAGCATTTGGTTGGCATGTTCAAGAGATAGATGGACATAATTTCACATCAATGGGGGCAGCATTTGAATCATCTCTCAAAGATGTAAATAAACCTAGTGTAATTATATGTAATACAGTTAAAGGTAAAGGGGTTTCATTTATGGAAGATGACAATAATTGGCATTATAGAATTCCAAATTATCAAGAAGTAAAAATGGCAAAGAAAGAATTAGCCATATAATTATTAACTTATTATATTTTCTAATAAAATTAGAAAAAGCAAATAACTATGAATACTAATATCATTATGTTATTAGGTTTCGAGATATTAAATCTCTATTGATGGTCTAGAATACAAGATATAGAAAAAATAGATTATGCGTAATGCTTTTGCAAATGAAATAACTGAGATAGCAAAAAGCAATCCCGATGTTGTTTTACTATCTGGGGATATTGGTAATAGAATGTTCGATAAATTTAAAATAGTAGCTAAAGAAAGATTTTTTAATTGTGGGATTGCAGAAGCAAATATGATGAGTACCGCGGCAGGATTGGCAAGCACCGGGCTTAGACCTTTTGTCTATACAATTACGCCCTTTACAACTACGAGATGCTTAGAGCAAATAAAAATTGGACTTGGTTACCATAATTATCCTGTAGTGATCGTAGGAACAGGATCTGGACTTTCATACGCAGAATTGGGCCCAACTCATCATTCGCTAGAAGACATTGCAATCATTAGATCGATTCCTGGAATATCTATTTATTCACCATCCGATCCGAATGAGGTTAAGGCCCATATTCATGAAGCGTTAAAAGTAAATAAACCTAGTTATATTAGGCTTGGTAAAAAAGGAGAAAAAGATTTATCCCCTAGAAGAATTAGGAAGCATGGACTAAGTTCAATTCTAAATGAAGGTCAAAGCTTATTAGTTATAAGTTATGGACCGATAGTATCGTCAATATTAGATTCTATTGATGAATTGGAAGAATATCGCGAGCATATAGAGTTTCTTGATATAGGGCGACTTAATCCATTGCCAAATGATTTACTTGAAGAATGTTCAATAAAGTTCTCAAAATGGTTAGTAATAGAAGAACACTACGAAAAAGGAGGCCTTGGTTCAATGTTATTAGAATGGCAAGCAACTACGAAAAAGAACGCTAAAAACCTAACAGTGTTTTTAAAAGGAGCCCCTCATGAATTTATTCATAAATTAGGGGATCAAAATTATGTAAGATCTTCTATGAAGTTAGACAAGCAAGGTATTATTGAAAAAATTAAATCAATCTTGGAAAATGATAATAGGATTTGATCTCGACAATACACTTATAGAATATGATAATGCATTTCAATTAGAAGCAATAAAAAGAGGCTATGGAGGGAAAGGAGGTGTTCACAATAAAAAAGAAATTAGAGATTATTTCAATAGGATAAGAAAACCAGAAATCTTTACAGAGATACAAGCTGAGGTCTATGGAATATGCATTAAGAAAATAAACATATCCCCTTTATTAAATCTTATTTTGTATGAACTAAAGAAGAAAAAATATAAGATATATATTGTAAGCCATAAGACAAAATACCCTTACAAAGGACCAAAATATGATTTGCGGCTTGAGGCTACTAATTGGATAGAGAAAGAGATTGCGTATAAAGGGGATAGATCTATACAAAGAGATAATATTTACTTTGAATCCACAAAACCAGATAAAATTAAGAGAATAAAAGCTCTAGGCATAGAAGTATATATAGATGATCTTGTTGAAATTCTAAATGATTTAGATAAAAGTATTGTAGGAATATTATACTCTCCAAATGGATATGTTGAAAATTGGCCTAAAGAAAGAACATTAACTAGCTGGAATTTGAATGAGCTCAACAAAATGATTGAGAATAGATAAGATGAATAATCAAATAGATAAGATAATCAATGAACATTGTGGATCAATTGAAAAAGGGTCATTAAAGCGAATAGATAGCGGTAATAATAGTGACGTATATGCTATAAAATATAAAGGATATAATGCAATAATAAAATTATATCCAAACGATGAAAATGATACTAGAGACAGACTAGGTGTTGAAGTTGATTTTAGTAAAATGCTTATTGAAGAAGGTTTAAAAAATACATCGAGAGTAATACATGCTAATAAGAAAGAAAAGTATGCAATATTTCACAAGTTACCTGGTAATAAAATAAAAGCGAATGAGATAAGATCTAATCATTGGCTAGAGTTAGTTGAATTTGTACTAGAAGTAAATAAAATAGGATTAAGTGTTAAAGATAGATGCAATTACAATGCATCTGAGGCTTTTTTTTGTGTTAAGGAGCATTTTGATAGTATAGAACAAAGATTAAAATATATACTTTCTTTAGACAAAGGTAATAGCAAAATAGAGTACGATATATTTATTCAGAGAAAATTACTTAAGATTTTTAATAATTTAAAAGAGCATGTCTTACAGACTAATCATTTATACAATAAACTATTGATTTCAAAAACATTATCAGTTTCAGATATAGGTTTCCATAACTCGTTAATATATAAGAATAAGCTATATTTCTATGATTTTGAATATGCTGGATGGGACTTTAGTGGGAAACTAGTAACAGATATGTTAATCAATCCAAGAAATCTTATAAGAGAAGAAGTAGCTATAAATGTTATAACAGAATTAGAGAGTAGGCTAATATGTGATAAATGGATAGAAGATCTTAAATGGATGATTCCACTTTATTCAATCAAATGGTGTCTGATTTCCATGAGAATAAGAAAAGGTTATACATTTGAGGATAAGACTCAAGGATATATCTGGATTAAAAACGCTAATAATTATTTAAATAGATGTAATCTACTTTATAAGGCGATTTGCAAACACCTAAAATTAGACTTTGAATTTAGAGACTTTTATACAATATAGTATTGTTATATTAAATTCTTATTTTAATAACATTCATTAATAGGTAATATTTTAAATTAAAGAAGTTTATTTTAAAGATATTATTGAAAGTGACTTGAGGAATAAATATATATAATTTTTTAGGAATGAATTTCAGATAAATCAGTAATGACTCTATCTATAGTACCTTTAGCAAGTACATATATAAGATCACAATTAGAAAGACTTTTTAGCCGATGAGCAATCATTATGATTGTTATATCTTGACTTATTGATTTAATGGAATTCATTAGTTCTTCTTCTGTTGTATTATCTAATGCACTGGTGGCTTCATCAAATACTAATATAGAAGATTGATTATAAAGTGCTCTAGCTATTCCTAATCTCTGTTTTTGACCACCACTTAACATAATGCCCCTTTCTCCTATAGGAGTATAAAAACCTTTCTCTAGACTTCCTATAAAAGATAATATCTGCGCTTGGTTAGAGACTTTATAAAGTTTGTCAAAATCTATTTCAGACAAAGAAACCCCAAAGGCTATGTTCTCTGCAATTGTAGTATCAGCTAAATATATATCCTGCGGTACATGAGATATTCCTCTTCTCCAAGAAGTTAATAGTTCTGGTTTATTGTGAATATCTTGTCCATCGACAAAAATATTACCAGACTTTGGATTGAGCAAACCCATCAGTAAATCAATTGTAGTTGACTTACCACTACCAGTTCGACCTATAAAGCCAATAGTCTGACCCTTTTTAATAGTAAAACTAATTTTATCTAATATATTTTCGCGATTATCATAAGAAAAAGAGACTTCCTTGAAATTAATTTCATTAACGAATTGATATTTAGATACTTTAGAATGTATTCCTAGAGGCAAAGGCTTATCTAGTAGTGAAAGAACGATTTCGACATCTCTAAATTTAGATAAAAGTAGCATTAAGGAATAATATATCGTTTGTACTGATGGTATTAACTTAGCCGAGGCGAATGCGAATGATCCAATTATAGGAATTAGATTGTTATTTGGGCCTTCAGATAGCGTAAGTATATATCCAATAAAGGCTATAAACAAAACTACAAAACCTTCAATTATAAATCTTGGTGAAATACTCAAAAATTGAACCATTGACTGATTATATTTCAATGGGAAGTCGACTTTTTTATAAAGATCTATATAATAAGATTGATTCCCATTAATTATAATATCCTTTACTGAACCTAAGCCCTCTTGTAAATATCTAATTTGTGCTTCAAGTAAATGAGATATTAGTTTACCTTTTCTTAGAATCAGTTTTTTAGAGAAGGATGTAATTGTAAGATATAGAAGTCCGTAAAAAAGTACTGAAAACAAGGTAATCTTCCAATTAATTGTAAATATTGTGATAAATATACTTACCATAATAATAAAAGCACTAACAAATTTAAAAAATGAGTCTATAAATCGTATTACAGAGTTAACATAGGTTGATGTTTCAGTAATAGACTTACTACTATTTTTCTGAATTTGCTCTTCATATGGCAAGTAAAGAATACGCTGATAAACTTCTGAACTTAGATAACTTGAAAATTCCGAGGACCAAAAAAGTGTAAACCAAGTATTTATAACTCTAATTGAAGAGGTGATTATAGCTGAAATAGCTAAAAGGATAGTAAATAGAAGAGGTAATTGATCAGGAGAATTAATACCGATAGATGGCATAAATGAGTTGATTAATGGTAGGTTATATACACTTTCAGGATCTGTTAAGGCAGCTAAGAAAGGGAATATAATTAATAAAGAAAGCATCTCAGCAATTCCATTTAAAATCGCTAAAATCAGGTAAATAATTAATTGGCGACGCCCTCGCTCACTTACCTTGCACCAAAGTCCGATGATTAGCCTAGAAATATCTGGAAGCATACCTTTTTTAGATTGTATAAAGTTCATAAAATACTATGAAGGGAAAAAAATCTGATCAGAAGGAAACCGTTTAGGTCGTGCTCTTAAATACTATAAAAACATTTAGAGAAAACCAGAGAATAAACAATTTTCCTGATCAAAATGCAGTTATCATGTTTAGTCATGTTTGATCATAAGAGTTAAGTCTTATTTGTAACCATAAAATAAATTAAATGATAATTCATTGGTCGAACACGTCAGATTATATTGATACCAATTTAATCTCATTACTAACTGTGAAGAATAGAAGGCGTCTAAAATGCTAATCTTAAGAAAAGAATTTAACGAAATGATCACCTTATTTGCTAGCGAACTTAATTTAAGCCCTTTATCTATCGGAGTAATTATACTCTCAGGCTCTGCTTTTATAATTATGTTCGCCATAGCTTCCGCTAAAGGTGGTTATCAAGACCTTGTAAAAACAACATTGGAGAATGACGAAGCACAAAGACAAAGAAATCAAAAGCAATAAATAATCTCAATTTCTGATATATATATGTATATACTATGATCGTTTAATCTATGCCACTTCGAGTTGATGCTAAAAGCGACAATCCAAAAGTAGGCAAAACATTCCTGTGGATACAGTTTGGTGTAGCTCTTTTCCTAAATGGTTCATTCCTTATTGCTTTTTTATTATATAAATACAATTCAGTTTTTCATAATTTCATCGTAGGTAGATCTTAATTTAAGTTGGATATATTGATTTACTATAGTTCGAGCCTTAATTATTTAGTTATTTTCTGTGTAGAAAGTCGTTATCATGATTAATTGAGAAAGTGAAGATATATTTAACGAAATGGCATATTCTCTCTTATAATTGATTTCACAACTATCATAAAACAAATGGTCCCGATAAACGAAACAGATTATTCAACAGATGAGCTCACCGAGATATGTGAGGATGCTTTTATAAATATAAAAGAAGCTTGTATGCGACTACAAGAAAAAACAAATTGTCAAAACAAAGTTATAATAGAAATGCTAACAAGTGTAGCTGATTATTATCGTTCGAAATCAGATCAGTATACAAAACATTGATAATATAATTTATTGGAAAGCATTTCAATTAAAATATCATTAGGGATTGCAGAAAGAAAGGAATGAATAATGAATTAAGCATTGAATATATATAAAATTAATTCACTTACTCTCTCCTTATTTTTACCCTAAATAACTACCAAGTTATAATAATAGTTATGGGCTTTTTTTCAAACAAGTAATCTATTGAGGGCTGAATAAACCTTAATTATCTAAATTAATCACTTAACTGTCCTGGATTGAAATGCATTTAAGCTCCTTTCAATATAAGAAGTGTAAATTTGAATTTGATTAGTTACTTCTATGGTTACAGATTTGATAAGCCAATACAAATGAAGAATCCTTGGATCTCTTATCATTAGAAGGACTTTCCTCTAGAAATCTATCTTGAGCTATAGAGATGCATTTATTTTTATTTTGAGTATACTTTATTAGTGGGCTGAGATATGTACCGAAAATAAGAAGAAGTCCTCCATAGGCGATCACCTTTCGATGATTCCTCCACCATTCATAAGTATTTAGATTTAGACGTTTTTTTAAATCCACAAATAAAATCAGAAATAACTATAGGTACAAAATGAATACCCTTTTAGATCTTACTATTAATAATCCAATATTTATAACAGTTTCAATTTTAATTATTTGGTTCGCTCCAGGGATTATTTTAAGAATGATCACGGAGAAGAGATATCGTAAGAAAGAAGCGGATGAACGAGCCCAAAAAATTGCCAAGCTTTACCCTAAATCGAAGTGAATTGTCAATTAAGCAGAACCTCCAGCAAATAAAGGGTCAAAAACAGGACTACCTGTTCCTCCTCCATCTTGATCATCATCGTCATCAAATCCAGAGGTGAGGGCAAAAACCCCTCCAATGGAAAGTAAAACGGATAGAAAAATTGTTAAAAGGTCAGACGCCAACAATATAAAAATAAAATTCACAAGACCTTACAGCATTTCCCGTTATTTGCCAATATTTAAAACATCCTCAAGTATTTTTTCAGAATTGCTCCGCGGCAAAATCCTTAATTATTGATCTAGAAACAGAAAAGATCTAAATCGTCTTATTTTATTAGAGGTCAAAGCTAGATTCATATCTAATTTTTGAACCATTTTCAAAAAAATCGAATATGGTTAATTATAAATATTCTTTCAGAAAATAGTTTATAAGGAGGCCTATCTAAAACATGTATCTGCTAAAAGCCTTATTTCATCTAGTTTTGTAATCTTTTTATTTCTTAGTAAGTATTTAGGGGGAATGGACAGAAAAGAGCGAATATCTGATTGATTCTTCCTTGATTTAACTATAAGTTCTCTTGCACATGAATAATTATCTATAACTAAAAGACCGGGCCATGAAATCCAGAGGCCACTAAAAACTCCAAGTAATAAGAAAAAAACACTCGTAAACATATGAAAGGTGCATTAATTCACAATATATTCATTATCAGACTAGAGAGGTTATAAGATGCTGGGATACTACTATTAGTTAGGATAGCTAGAAGAAACCCCTAATTAGGCAAATCTGTTTACGGACAAAGTCACTGATTAGTGACTAACCCCTTTAACTAGATAACAAAACTAACTATCGGCTAATAAAATATCCCAAATCACAAGAGAACTATTTTGGTTACTGACAAAGAACTTCTTAAAGAAGTCACTAAAGAACTCTGGCACTCAGTTAAAAAACTCCGGCCTGAGCTAGGGAAAGATCCAAGAATGCAATTAGTTCTAAAGGCTTTAATCACTATTGGTGACCTCCCAAATCCAATAGAAGCCGCACTAGTAGTTGCTGTTTGCTTAGAGATGGAAGAAAACTCACTAGATTCATCAACCGAATCCCAAAAAGCCAATGAAGAAAATTCAACTCAGTCAATAGAAGGAGCAACAGATGGAAGAAGGGTTGTACGTAGAAGATCAGCAGCCAAAAATTAAACCTGAAAATAACTACTATTTGATTGAGCTAATAATTAGCTGTAATACAAAACCCACTAAATTTTAAATAAATTATATATTTAGTTAATGCTACCAATGAAATTAAGGAGAAAACATTTTTCTATTCTTAATAAAAAGAGCAATATTTGATTATTGTTTTAGACTTATTAAAGATCGGTGTAATTAATGTTGATTCAAATTTTTTCTAATTCTTCGCCTATTCTTATATTAATATTGCTCTTTCTATCAATATTATTTGGTGTAAAAGCAATAAATAGACCATCAAACAAAAAGTAATTTCAATTCAACATAAATAAATTATTAATTCGCAATGGTCTAAAGTAAGATGATTTAAATACCAAGTTCTAAGTGTACGATCCTTCAATTGGCAAAGAATCTCTTACCTATATTGATATAGCAGGTGTTTTAATTGGTCATATACTTGTTGGAATTGGAGCAACTTTCTTTATAGATTGGAAGTGGATTCCTATGAGTGAGAAGGAAAAGGCTAGAGGTAAATCATTAGAAGAAATAAAAAAGAGCTGGGGTTGGGACTAACAAGTTAATATTGATTTTAATAAATAAAATCAATATTAATGGATCAAAATAATTCTTAAATTAGTAAACTCGAAAGAATTGTGTCAAATCTAATTCAATAAATATATTACAAGAGATTTATCAATATTTGAATTGCAGTTTTGCTGCAACTGTAGCCAATAAAGGCTTAGACTCGAGACCTGCGTTACTTCGAATACGACAGAATAAGCAACAAGACAGATCATTGGATACATCTCAATTACAAAATTAATATGTTTGACTAATTCAATTCACTGGTTAGGTATTTTTACAGGGTCGTCGCAAAACTCTAATGTTTACAACATTTGCCGGATTAACAAGCACTCCTGCTCCTACAGCAATTTTGGTAGGTATAGCTTCAATAGTACTTTTTGCAGTGGTTGGTGTAATGGTCGGACCTGACTATGACGGAATGAATGCTCCTGAAGTAAAGAAATAATCTAATCAGCTAAGTTGATCAGATTATCAAAAGGCACGATATAAAACCCTAAATCAGGGTGATATTGCGTGTTTATAGACCAATAGTGCCATTTAGAACAAGCTGATTCTGAAGAAAGCATGGGGGATTGCAGGCTATCTGAGTAAGAAATTTAGTCAGGGATCACAGTTAGCACTCTTGCCATATCTCAAAGTTCGACTAAATTCTCGTTCGGTACATCATAAAATTCTCACAGAATGTATCCCTCACAAAAAGCTCGCAACAATACGTCCATTTCTGACACTGAGACAGAAATAAGGTCCTTGTTAAAAAGCTTGGCAGAAGAACTAGATCGGGAACTCTCAATAAAAGAATGCCGCCAAGCCACGTCGAATACTCCTAAAACAGATTGAGGATCAACTAATTACAAAGTAATTGAATGGAATTTCTGAAAAGCTTATTTCCATAATTCCATATAAGGTAGGAGACTATATCTATATTAGTTAACAATTAACTAGTAATTGTTAAAATTACTAATCGAATCAATTAATAATATTTATAAATATTATTCTCTGCCCTTTATCCATAAGGCTAGGCCACCTCCCCTACCTCTTGCAGAGAGCCAATCAGAATTCTCTCCCATACCAATAAGAGAGAAGAAAGGTCTTTGTGATGGCTCTGGTATATCTAATTTTCTGGAGAAAATAATAAATGAACCTATTTTTACTTCAATTTTCTCAAAATAGAATGGAAGTAAAGGTTGAGGTCCCTTTAAATATCCATAACCAATAAATTCAAGTTTCATAGCCCCAAACTGAATAGAGTTACAAATAGAAAAATTAAGGTGTTCAGTATTAGGTTCTGATTTACGTAATTCTAAAGTAGCCGAGAATATTTTTAACAATGAACTTGCAATAGAGTTGTTATTATTTTTACCAGAATTCCAAACGGATTGAAATTGCCAATTACCTATTAAGGAATCAAAAACTATTGAACTTCCTTTTTTTCTAGAAATCTTTTCAAGTTCCAATAGTTCTTTTATAGAAGGTAATTCCATAGAATCATTCTTAATAGAGTATTGATTATTTTCATCGATTGATATTTCTGATTTACTATTATCGTTCTTCTTGAAGACAAGATTCATAATAACTAAGACAACCGTTAGAAGTAAAGCATCTAAGAAAAGAAACTTTATGAGATTCATTTTGGATCCTTAGAATTTTTCTTTAATTAAGAGATTTAAACTATCATGCCAAAAAAGGTTATTAATTTCTATCACACCCCCTCATAGGGTTAGTATTAAGGTATAGCTGAAAATTTCAAAATGTTTATAGCTCAACAAATCCTGGCAGAAAGGAGTCCATTTGATTTATCAAAGCTTGATTTCTCTTCAGGTTTTTATCTTAATGGACCGGATCTAGCAGGGCTTGCTCTATTAGCCGTAGTAATTGCTGGGGCTTTTGCCTTAAGGTTAGGATCGAGCCTTAAGGATTACTAAATTCTGTTCATTCTGATATTTCCAGAAGGACCTAAAAGTAATTGTCAAAGGACATGGTTGGAAAGATTAGACATATAGGGAAAGAGGACTCTAAAGCCAAGTATTCACGGTATAAAAGACTAGTGAATTCAGGGATTTTTCGGGATAAAAAAACTACACAAAAAGTCATTGATTGCAAAGGCGATTTCATTAGTTGGACGAATAAACAAGCGAAAGAATGGATGATGGCAAGAGTTAAAGAATTAAATGATGATAGAGATATAGACATAAGTTGTGATTGCTGCACCACTACTGATGAAAATATTTTAGATAAAGTTACTAATCAAAACTGTTTTGCTACTGAAATTATTGAGATTATAAGAGCTCTTTCTATAGAAAATAGTATTAATTAAACTAGTAAATTAAATACCTAAAAGGTTAAATGATATAAATCAAAAAAGAAAGAAATCCAAAAAGCTTTCCAAAAGCATAGTTTTCCTATGGATTAGAACGAATGCACTCATACAAAAGAACCTCTTATAAGAGCAAAAGCCGTTTCTTGCTAATTTTTACTAAGAGAATAATCATTTATCACATCAAGAGCATAGGCTTTTATCGCATTAGCGAACCTCAATGCTTAATTCCCTTATCGCCCTAGCTCACTCCGAATTCGGAATTGGTCACTTTACGACTGACTTAATTCTGGTTTTATCTTTCGCAGTAGTAACTGCTTTACCTATGTCTTTGTTGCGACCTCAAATACCAGAAGAAAAGGTAAAGAGTTCTTTATTCAAATAATCAATCCAAAGCTAGTAAAACCAACCCTCTGTTTATCAAGTCATCCTTTATTAGGAATTCCTATTATCAATTATTAGGAAAATTGTCAGAAACACGGTAATTGATTGCTCAATATGAAATGTGGGTATAAAAATAGCGTGTAGATTATTCCCTTTTATAGGCCGACTTTTGAGATGAATACAATTCAGTGTCCCGATTGTGGGAAGGTATTTAAAATAGATGAAACCAGCTATGCAGCTATTTTGAAACAAGTAAGAGATAATGAATTTGATTATGAGTTAGAAAAACGACTAGATTTAGCCCAAAAGGACAAAATACAGTCCATTGAAATAGCTAAAAAGAATTTAAAAATAGAAATGCAACAATCTATAACTGATCAAGAAAAGAAGATACAAGATTTAGAGCGAAAACTTGAGAGATATGAAATGGAAAAAGAAATCGAACTAACTCAGGCCAAAAATATAGTAGAAAAAGAAAGGGACATGCTGTCATTCAAGCTAGAGAAGATTAAAGAAGAGAATGAAGCTTCACAAAAACTGGCAATTACAAAAATTACCAGTGAATTTCAAAAAGAACGCGATGATCTAAAAAGTAGTCTAGACAAAACGGAACTGTTAAAACAACTTGCAGAAAAAGCGTTAAAAGAAAAATATGAAATACAGATCAAAGATAGAGATGATGCAATAGAAAGACTACGTGATATGAAATTAAGGCTATCAACAAAAATGCTAGGTGAATCACTAGAACAGCACTGCGAAAATGAATTTAATAGAATAAGAGCTAGTGCATTCCCATTTGCATATTTTGAAAAAGACAACGATTCATCTAGGGGAAGCAAAGGTGATTTTATCTTTAGAGATTTAGACCAATCTGGTACAGAAATAATATCAATTATGTTTGAAATGAAAAATGAAACTGGTACTTCAGCAACAAAAAAAAAGAACGAGGATTTTTTAAAAGAGCTAGATAAAGATAGGCATCAAAAAGGATGTGAATATGCTGTTTTGGTATCCCTATTGGAACAAGATAATGAACTATACAATTCTGGAATTGTTGATTTATCCCACCGATTTCCCAAAATGTATGTTATTCGTCCTCAATTTTTTATTTCAATAATTAGCTTACTTCGCAATGCTGCCATGAAATCATTGGGGTACAAATCAGAACTTGAACGTGTAAAGGCTCAGAATATAGATATCACTAACTTTGAGAACAACTTAGAGACCTTTAAAAATACTTTTGGTAAAAATTATCAACTAGCATCCAGACGATTTGATAGCGCCATTCAAGAAATAGATAAATCAATTGACCACTTAAACAGAACAAAAGAAGCTCTTCTTGGGGCGGATAGAAACCTTCGAATAGCAAACGATAAAGCTCAGGATGTAACAATAAAGAAATTAACTCGAAATAATCCAACAATGTCGAGAAGATTCCAGAGCCTTAAAAAAGACAATGCGGCCTAAATGACAAATCAACTAACCACCAGAATATATAGAAAGTATCTAATGGTCTTTACGAATTTACTTTCTTCCTACATGTCAATCCAAAGGCAAATCAGTGAGAATTAAAGCACCAAATCAAGCTAAAATAAAAGAAGCGTTAAAAAAAATGGTTTTTATCTTAAACCTCAGCTAATAAATGTATATGGATCTAATTGCTCTAGACAAAAAGTTCGCTATTGCCATTCAAAATCAGTTTGGCCTTAGCAATTATCAAATGCTCGTATTAAGCTGGCTTTTAGGACTTTTTATGGGTATTATACTTGCGTTATCACTGCATTCTTTAATTCTTACTAAATAAATGAGGTGGCCTCCAAACAAGGCTTGGACATCAGCAAGCAAAATACAAGGTTATAGGCACTTTGAAGTAAAAAGCTTCAAAGGCAAAGGAGATGATAGATGGGTTGAGCTTTACCCAGTTAATAATAAAGAGATCGTTATAAATGTACCTTGGAATGAATTGAAGACTTATTCGAAATGGACTAGTGGCTGGTTACAGCTGCCTAAAGAGGAAACATAAAACAAGTCATATAGTCTAAGATCATTCCATAATTATT
Source organism: uncultured Prochlorococcus sp. (assembly GCA_902587615.1). Classification (GTDB taxonomy): domain Bacteria; phylum Cyanobacteriota; class Cyanobacteriia; order PCC-6307; family Cyanobiaceae; genus AG-402-N21. The sequence goes on along the minus strand of CACILY010000001.1, from coordinate 16,068 downwards.
TACGCAACGGCTGCTAGATCATATCCTTCATCAAACAATCTTTGATAAGTAAACCTTGCTAGATATTCATCAACTGCCTTTGTTCTCTCATTATTCTTTTGTATATAGATATATTCCTTATTAAACCGACTTCTAGAAAAGATATATACATTGTCGAAATTAGTAAGCATCCATTTTACATTGGTTTTACTTTTCAGTTGTGACTCTGAATCCCATGGCATGTTCTCAGGATATTTCTCAGTTAGAACCATTGATTCGAAAAATTTCTATTAACATATACATCGAGGCCTAATGCAGCATGAGTATAAATACTGATCACTTTAATTATATCTTTAAAGTATAGATTGATCAATTTAATAAATAGGTTTATATCTAAATAGAATAGACAATTATTTTACTAGAAAAAATCAGTAAGAAAATAACTATAATCTTTTTTCTATTAAGCATGAAGGAATTACTAGAAGATTTTTATTATTAGTTAAAACACATTCAATTCTATTTTCAGAACAGCCATTTCTATCTTTTGAAACACATTGATTTCCATATGATTTAATTATATCTGATGATATAGACCCTAGAAAAGTGGCAAGTACTATCTGAAAAAAAGTAAGTGATTTCTTCATAAGGAGAATAAACCCTGAATTTGTAATATAGCCATGATAAATAGTCTTATCTTAGACTATCTCTAGATAGCTAAATATTAAAACTAATATGTGCAACTCTTGATAACTGTGTTTTTCATCAATATTTCGTTGGGCTTCTCCCATTTAGTAGACTTATCCATCTTAAATAATCTGTTTTGACAATCTATAGAAATTGCATATGAGTTTGTACTTATAACATCATTAGTATCAGGGTTGACTTCTACATGTTGTGTAATTAAAGAAAGGATACCTTTTTTATATTTAATACTCTCTGGAGAGATATATTGAATTTCACTAGTATTAGAGGCAACTTTATCCCATTTATTTGTTTCAGCAGAAAGAGAGTAATTAGGAATCGATAAAAGAACAAATGAGATAAAATAGAGAATAGAAAGTGCTTTTAGAAGTGGAACAGATCTGAACATATTAAATTATAGAAATTTTATGGTTATTACCAATCAAGCCAATACTGAGATCAAAGTCATCCTTTTTTAATTCTAAAGATACATAAATTATCTTTTCTTCAAGTAAGAAGTTCAAGATTTCTTAAGTAAATTTTCAGATCTCAAGTAATTTCCATTATCATTTAAGTGTGAATAAAGGAAGTCAAGCAATTAATACTGATCGTAGATATAAGAGAGGATAGTAATCAGGTATTTATTCTCATTGGCTGGTCTTGAAAACTTGTCTAGAAAATAAATAGGAGTTCAAGCACACTGATCATAGGTCTTGTAAACAGGTGTTGGACTCAGATGAAAAAAGGGGGCATCTAAATTCCACATAAGTCCCCTTTCTTCATTGAATAAGATCTAGAGTTTCACTAGCTATTTAAAATATTTATAAATAGTACTATTGCATTACATAGTTTAAACTATAGCAGTGGAAAATCAATTTCATATTACTATGTTTAATAATTATTGAATCAAGTGTTTAGTATTATAATATTGATAAACATCTATAGTTAAAGATAGAGTTATAAAGAAAAATAATCCTATTTATTATCAATCTGTACTCTTGCTACTTTGAAAATAGCAAGAAATGATCTGTGATGGTTTAGATTTAGTACATACATAAAGAATTCATGCGAAAAATAGCTTTTACAATCTTCCTTTTCATTTCGATAATTTTCAGCAGCTTAACTAGTGTTAACGCCCTCACTGCAGGATGGGCACCACCTGAGGACTATAGAGAAGATAATAATTCCTCTCCAGAAAAGGTCTTTGAAGAATCTGGCGATCAAGAGGATATGGATATGACATCTGAAGGGAGCGTAAATTTGGACGACATCTTTGGAAGCGAGCAAGTCTTTCCTTTTGAACCTGGTTTCAGCTAAAAACGAACTAAATACGAATAAGTTTTCAAGATGATTCCTAACAAGAGGGATCTGTTTTTTTGATAAAATATAATCCTAAAAAATAAAAATACAAATCAGTATTAAAATATTAGAGAAAGCTAATAGGTATTAGTCATATGAAAATCCATAACCGTGTTAGCTCATATTGTAATTACCTACTATCTGTTTGATATATTCGCTACTAATAACAAAGTTTCTATGTACATGCTAGGGATTGGTTTATTAGTTTTAAGTTCATGGTATCTTTTAAAACTTTTTGACAATTTTTCTAATGACCCAAAAGCAAAGGCAGAAGTTATTAAGGCATGGAAAGAAGCAAGAAAAGCATCAAAAGGGAAAAATCCTTTTCACTTTGGACGACTAAGAGGAGCACTTGAGTCTTATAAAAAGGAAATCAATAAAGGAGAGGATTAGAGGTATAAAGGTATTAATTTTACAATTTTCGATAGATGAAAAATCTTCTTATAAAATAGTTCCATGCAATAGTTGGTAATATTGCAATAACTTTAGCAGTAAATACTTGTACAGATAATCCAATCATAATTTCTAATATAACGGTATTTATAATTAACCCAGTTAGTGAGCTTGATATAACCAAGGCTCTTTCAGTTTTAGATGTAAAGCGAGTATTCTTTTTAAATACAGAGGTTATATCTAAAGCATAGTTTAAAGAAATCGCACTTATAAATGCCAAAAGGTTAGAGGTAAAAATGGATATACCAAAATAATTATATATTGAAAGGAATACAAATAAGTCTAAACAAGTAGAAATAATTCCAATACTAAAATATCTAGCAGCTGATTTGGTAGTGAGGTATTTCAAAAGACTATTAAGGATATTTGTTCTATTTTGTTTTTGAAAAGCTGTATAAGTAATTGCTATGACGGATGATATACCATCTTTAATTGCTTTTAGCTTTTTACCATCAGCCTTAGACCTAGGGAAATATTTGCCATTATATTCAACAACATTCTTATTCTTATTGAGTGCAAGACATACAAGTTCAAAATCAACATTAAAACCTGTGAAAGAAAATCGTTGAGATTTAAAAAACGATAAGTCTAATGCCTTCAATCCTGTAGCAGTATCAGTCAATCTTTCATTATATAAACAGTTAATATATTCTGTAATAAGTCTAACACCTATATAATTCTCTAAATAAATATAATCTGCACGACCATCTAATATTCTTGAGCCTAATGCAATGGAAGCATTAGTTTTTTGTAAGACCTTTGCTCCTTCAATAGAGTCCTCAGGAGAATATTCACCATCAAGATCGTATATTGCAGCGAATTGACCAACGGCCTGATCTATACCAATACGTACGGAACCGCCTTTACCAATATTATTCTTATTAAATATTTTCCGTATACATTCTATTTGGAGAGATTGCATCCATTCTTTTGTGCCATCGCTTGAATTATTATCAATAAGAATAATTTCATATGTTTTATCAGAATAATTATCCTTTATTACAGTAATAAGTCTATCCAACTCTTTTGGTGCTTTATTTATTTCATTCCAGACACAGCAAATAAAGCTTACTTTAACTATCGTTTCCACACCTTTTTATTATATTCTCCCTATCATACTCCCTTAAAGAAAATATGATAGGTGTATTTACTAATATTGTAGAAAGATTATCCAAAATCAATCCTCTTGACAATCTAAAAATATTAATGATGTTGAAATTGATTTGAATATCATTAATATAAAGGATATATCTAGAACTAAATTGAAAGTTGTAATACTAGCCGGAGGACTAGGAACTCGTTTAACAGAGGAGACGACTAACACACCAAAACCTATGATTCAAATAGGAGGTAAGCCTATTCTTTGGCACATAATGAAGATTTATAGTCATTATAATTTCAATGAATTCCTAATATGTTGTGGATATAAAGGATATGTAATTAAAGAATTCTTTTCTAATTATTTCTTGCATACAAGTGACGTCACTTTTCACATGGATGTCAATAAAATGAATGTGCATAGTCAAAAAGCAGAACCCTGGAAAGTTACTCTAGTTGACACAGGAGAATTAACCTTAACTGGAGGTCGACTAGCAAGGGTTAGAGAATATCTGTCAAAGGATGAGCCTTTCTTTTTTACTTATGGAGATGGTTTAGCTAATATAAACATAAATAAATTACTTGCTCATCATATTAAGGAAGGGAAGGAAGCAACTCTTACAGCAGTCCAACCACCAGGACGATATGGAGCTATATCTCTAGAAAATAATAATGTTATTCAATTTCAAGAAAAGCCGCAGGGAGATAAAGCTTGGATTAATGGAGGTTTTTTTGTTTTAAATCCTTCTGTATTAGATTTAATTGAAGGAGATGAAACGGTTTGGGAAATGGAACCTTTAATGAAGTTAGCAAGCAGTCGTCAACTAAGTGCATATAGGCACAAAGGTTTTTGGCAAGCAATGGATACTCTTCGAGATAAAATTAGATTAGAAGAATTATGGAAGAGTAAAGATGCTCCTTGGAAAATTTGGGAATGAATCTATCCGAACAAAATTTAATAGACTTTTTCCCATCCTTTAATTATACATTTTGGAAAGGTAAAAAGGTTTTAGTGACTGGACATTCTGGTTTCAAAGGAAGCTGGCTTTGTTTGTGGCTTCTAGAATTAGGTGCTGATGTTATTGGTTTTTCCTTACCACCAGACAATGAAAAATCGCTTTTCTATCTATTGGGAATAGAGAAATTTATCTCTCATAATATTGGAGATATTAGAAATAAAGATTCTATAAATTATCTCATTACTCAAACTAAGCCGGATATTATTTTTCATCTAGCAGCTCAACCAATTGTTAGGACTAGTTACTCGAAGCCAGTACTTACATGGGAAACTAATGTAATGGGAACGGTTAATTTATTAGACTGCTTAAAAGATATAGATCATGAATGTTCAACTGTTTTTATTACTACAGATAAGGTTTACAAAAATCAAGAGTGGACATATGGATATCGTGAGATTGATGAATTAGGAGGCCATGATCCATATAGTAGTAGTAAGGCAGCTTCAGAAATAGCTATAGAGTCTTGGAGGTCTAGTTTTTGTGTAAACAATAATGGTCAAAACTCTAAGCTTTTCATTGCAAGTGCTCGATCTGGAAATGTTATTGGAGGAGGAGATTGGGCAAAAGATAGAATTATACCTGATGTCATAAGATCACTCAAAGATAATAGAAATGTTCTTGTGAGAAACCCTAATTCAACAAGGCCTTGGCAACATGTTCTTGAACCATTAGGAGGTTATTTGTCACTTGCAAAAGCCCTCCTATCTGATAAGGGCAACAGAGATTTAACCTCTTCTTTTAACTTTGGACCAAAAACTGAATCCAACCGTACTGTTAGAGACCTAGTAAATACAACATTTAAATATTGGGATGGAAAGATGTCAGCGTCTATTAAGTCAAATTCACTCCATGAAAGTAACTTATTAAACTTGTCAATTGATAAAGCTTATAAATATTTAGGATGGTATCCTTTTTGGAATTTCAACATAACAGTGGAAAAAACAATCAATTGGTACAAAAAGGTTTTAACAGAAGAAGAAAGTCCATTATGTGCATGTAAGCATGATTTAAAATCTTATCAAGATCATATCTTATCTATAAACAAACTCAATAATTAAATGAAAAAGTTGTTTATAACTGGCTCAACGGGATTCATTGGATCTCATATTTTAAAACACGCTTTAAGGAAGAAGATTGAATTTACAGCATTAAGAAGATCTAATTTATCTCGACCTGTTATCAAATTAAATGATGAGCCCAAATGGATTAACAGTGACTTATTAAATTTAAAAGTCGAGAATTTAGATGGATTCGATGTTCTGCTTCATTTTGCTAGTGCTATAAGCCCTAAAGAATTTGATTGGAATGAATTAGTTAGGACAAATATTTTAGGCACATCTCATGTTATTGAATGTGCAGCAAAGGCAGGAATAAAAAGAATTGTCTTAGCTGGGACCTGTCATGAATATGGGGAAGTTGATTCACAAAAACAACCTATTAGGGCTGATTCAGCACTTAATCCCATTAACTCTTACGGAGCAACAAAAGCAGCTTCTTTTTTACTTGCTAGTGCACAGTGTAAAAAATATAATTTAGAAATGTTTTATGGGAGGATATTTTCTGTTTTTGGTGAAGGGCAATATAAATTTAATTTCTGGCCTTCTTTAAAAGAAGCAGCTATTAATGGCAAAGACTTTAAAATGACAACAGGTCAACAAGTTCGAGATTTTATTCATGTAGATGATGTAATTAAAATATTTTTCAATGCATGTTCACGACAGGATCTTGAAAAAGGTAATGTTTATGTTCAAAATATAGGTTCAGGAGCATCCATCAAATTGGTTGATTTTGCGTCATCAGAATGGAAAAGATTCAATGCTAAAGGAAAACTTCTTATTGGTTCATTGCCTTATCGGAAAAATGAACCACTCCAAATGATACCTGATCTACAAGAAATCATTGTTTGAATATGATTACCAAAAGTTATATTTATTGCAAAGTGAACTAATATATAATTGCTATATGTTGAGTATGAGGTGCAAATAAAATTATATTATTTGCAAAAATTAATTCCATTAAAATGATATAAGGTACTTTTAAATCAGAAGAGTAATAAAACATGGCATATCAAAACAGGTAATTTTTCTCATTGATTAAATTAAATAGATTAACTAGAAAGTAAATGGGAGTCCAAGCACATGTAGTTCATAGGTCTATAGAAAAGTGCTGGACTCAAAGGGGACGACCGAAATCTCGTCCCCTTCTCAATCTTCTCTCTTAGAACTATGGACAAATCCATTCACTGGTTTAAAGCATTACTAGAGTCAATGGGGAATGCAGTTTTTCATCCCTTCAGAGATAATGCTCCACCACATATAGATCCAATACCCTTTAGTCATGACCCCTATAAGAAAGGATTGCTACATAGCTAGGAAATCGTTTCTATTTATTTGATATTTCTAAATAGGAAAGAATTAATCATTTGCAGATTCAAACTGCCTTAATAAGCGAAATGTTTTCTTAACAAATAGAACAGTCCAAATAATTAAGCCAACAATAGTGACTGCTGCCAATAGAAAGCCTACAATTGCAAGAAATCCACCTGTGATGTCTCCCTCATAAAAACGATCCAATCCAATGGGAGCACCTACTCCCAACAGAAATAAGCGAGTCAATGCTTTCTTTTCTGATGTATTAAACATTAGATAAATTCTACTAACAACTAAATAGCAAGATTAGATAAAATATGTAAGCTTTGATAATATTTTAGTACTTTTTGTAATCATACTGGTTTACATTAGACTCCTGGATAAGATTCCTTAAAAAGATTTGATTCAATATAAAAGCCTATGCTTAATCATATAGGATTATTGACATATTCTTAACTAGAACTTAGTCGAAATCTAATCAACGCATGACTAACAACATCTATTATAAAATTTTAGCTACTTTAAGTACTCTAGGATTATTTATTATTGCCGTCCTACTGTTTACACTCATTCCCCAGAATCCTGTAAAGAGACACCTCCCAACAGATGCCATAAAAACACAGCGGTCATCAAAAAAATTACACAGCCAAGAACCTGCCTGGCTTATTATTCAATACAAGACAAGAATAGGTGAGTTATTATTAGATATACCTATGCAAAGCTTAGATCAATGCTGGTCTCAAGGTTCTTTATGGATCAATGCTAATGAAGAAAGCAACAATCCCTTGAAGACAAGCTTCTCTTGTTTGAAAGGAAGATAGAGATCAATAAAGTACTTAATAAGTAGACGCAAAAATAAATTAATAAGAATAATGTTACTGCTATCGTAAATAGTAAAGAAAGGAAATGAATAAATAGATTTTCAGTATTTATCAATCATCGTCGTCAACTCTCACAATGCGAATATTAAGACCTATATACAAAATAATTCCTCCTATTAATGGCGTCCAAAGCCGCCAATCAAATAGGTCATTGGCTTGTGAGAATTCCATTGAAGAAACTAATAGTTTAATAAGAAAAAGTATTTATATACGTATAATTCATCAACCTTATGCAAGTGGATAGGATTATATATTTTAACTATTTGATGATGAAATTCATGTTTTAATCCCTTCCATAGGCTGTTCTTAAGTCACTTACAAAATTAAATTGCACACCCGCATGAGAAGAACCTAAGTTCTGTATAAGCTTTGCAGTCGCGAATCTTGATTGAGAGGATGAATATAGTGATTGATGCCTATGGATTACCGTTTTCTTTGTAGATGGCCTTGATGTAGTTGCTGCTGTCATGGAATTAAAGAAGACTAATAACAATTTAGACAACTAACACCCATGATTTCATTGAGGTTTGTTTTCTTATACATTTCATTTTGCAAAATTTGATGCTCCTTTGAAATAAAGCGAATTTGGCAAACGCTATTAGTCGCCATGAAAAATTCTTTTTAATTGTAAGTAGTAATCTAGTAAAGTAATAAATTTTGCTAGAATTAAAGAGATATAGATATCATAGACATACCTAATTTCACCTACATTATTATGGGAGAAGCGAAAAGGCGAAAAGAGAAAGGGTTACCCCCTAAGAAAAAAAAGGTAATGAAAAAGTCTACTTCTTCAAATCCTTTGACTAAATATCCCCGACTGCCATTATATATAGGGCTAGCTTTTGGTATTTATCTTATTTTTGATTTAGTCAAATTCAATTAAATGATAAACAATCCTTTCTCGAATAAGATCAGAAAAAACTAATAAATCGGTTAAGGAGGGAAATCAGGAGAATAGAACTACTCAGATAAGATATTTATAACAGAGGTAACAATAAGATTGCTAAACAACATTATTTAGCCTGCTACATCGCAGAAATCTCTTAACTCTCTCCATTTATCTAAGCCAGAATATAAATCTTCAAAATCACTAGTAGTTTGACTTATTTCAAAAGCTTTAATCAGGGATTCAGTAGCTTCAATTCCATATAGTGCAGCTCTAGTTTGATTTTTGCATCCTTCTATTTTATCTCCATTTTGAAAAGATTCTTCAGCCTTCTTTAATAAACTACTTGCTAGAGACCCTTTCTTATTCCATATGTTCAGATGAGTTTGAAAATCTGAATTTGTATTTGCGTAAAGAGGCTTGGTAAAGAAGAGAGCAAGCGATACAAGAGTGGAAGTCAAGACTATCCTTATCATTAAATAGACTCCCGAGAAAAGAAAGAACAGTATTTTCACTATTCTTAGTGATTTACAGTATTAAAATACTATATTTATGTTTAATGAATATTATTTATAAATAAATCGCGTATCCGACTATTAGAGTCGAAGAATAAGCTTGGAAAAATACGACCTTTTTATGGGTATAGAAATAAAATATCTTGGTCTTTGACTAATATTACTAAAGCAAATTAGTCAACGCCAAGGATATTTCACGGCTTATAACTATACTAATCATAGAGTCTCTTTATAAGGGATGCTTAAAGTATTCCTCTAAAATTAGAATAATATTTACTCAGCATTTTCAAATTGCTTTGCAAGTCTAAATGCTTTACGAACGATCAAAACAAATCCATAAATGCCTGCAACCATAGGAAGAATAATTAATGGATTCGGGCTGTAGTCAGCATAATTTTTAACACCGTCGACATATTCAATGCCAGAGCATTGTAAATATCCGAAGCTAGTAAGAACGATACCCCAGCCAATAAGGGATAGGAATCCACCTTTTTTATCTCCTTCATAGAAGCGATCTAGACCCAATCCCCATCCAAGGGCAAGGAATGTAAGTCGGAGAAAAGCACTTTTTTCTTGTTTACGAAGCATTAACTGAAAAATTTACTTCGAACATAGTAAAAGATTTTTAATTTATTGGAGTAAGTATGATTTTTTCACTCTGATGAATGTGAAGACTGAAGGCAATGCAATCAAGAATATTCATCTGGATGTATCAGCAAAAGGTAAGTCAGAGAAAGGATTAGAGTCGTTAGACCTAATACGTAAAGAATAAAGCGAAAAAATGATTTTTCTTTGATCGATCATAAACTTTCTGAAAAGACAGGTTTTAGAAAGTCAGATGACATACCTTTTCCCAAGTTAAAAAGAGTTAACAGGCCAGTGGATAGCGTTCTTCTTATTTGATTCTTGAAATTTGATCCAAAAGATATACCTCAAACAATTTCACCAAATTTTCATATCTCAATGCAATCAACCAATAAAAAAAACCCTTCTTCAAAAGAGGGTTTTCGATACCGGCTAATCCCCATCACCCGGCCTCATAAAATGATATTAGTACTTTCTTGGAAGCACATGAGTACTATGTCTCATTTGAAACACTATGGATAGTGGATCAGCACACTCTGTCAGCCCTATTTATGGGGGTTGATTTCTTTGCCCAAATGCTTTAGAAATAAAATCCCCATCACCCAGGCCCAGCGAGTTTCGCCAGGGTCTATTTTTTTTGCAATATTTTTAGCAACTAGATTGTGACCATGGCCAAAGGTCTACTGTTTAATTAAAAGCATTCCGCAATGCTCCTTGGTGTTCCCAAAGGAAGTAATCAGTAGCATGATCATCTAAAGCTTCAGTGGCTAACGAGCAACTAAAGGCTTTCTTAGGAGGATGTACCTGATCTAAAAATAAAAGGACAATACACTTCTCCTTCTTATAAATTTGGTGAAAGTGATAATTGATTATCTTTATCTGCACGAACTCTTGAATAAAACCTTCTTTTAGTAAAAGAGTTTAATTAAAAATACTCTTTAGAATGCAGTCCATAATTAAACTAGAAGAAAAAAGTTAGTTATCACACACGAAGTCTTATGAAGCACACTCCAAGTAAATTTTCTATTAAGCCTTTTGCTAGTAATGAGGAGTTATGGGAAAGAATATTGGAGACACTGACCCCTAAAGAAAGGAAGGAAGCTGATAAATCCCAATCTGAAATCATAGAGCCATATTTAGGTGCTAAAGAGGTAATGATAAAAAGAAGTGATAAGTCTGATATTGCGTTTGCATCTCTTTCTGAGATTCATAAGAATGAAAATGAATGGGCAGTTTATAGAGAAAGATAATTAATAAAAGCAGAAGCAATATTAAAAGACTTTTAGTGAATGAAATACTTGGAAAGCCCTGAGGATCTTTCACCTAAACCCTATTAAGAGTTTGAAAATACTAATAATTTTAATTAAGCTTCTAACATTAAATCTTGTGATCACTTATCACAGCAGAGTGGTGATCATGCAAAAAAAAGGCCGCAAATTAATTGCAGCCTAACAAAAATAATATTTGTGAATTTAGAAAGCTTTTTCTATTCAACAAATGAGATTAAGATCTCTAACCAAATAGAGCTGATGCGACGCCAGCAACCGCAACTACTATTCCACCCCATTTAATGACAGCTTGATCCTTGTCAAAAGTGTTTGAGACAAGTATTGCAGCAAGGAGGATTTCAACAAGGTTTTCGTTGATCATGTAATTAAATCCAAAAAGTATTGGTTGATACTTTTTTTAGCAGGAGTTTAATTTTTAGTCTACAAATGTGAAGTATGCAACTGATATTGCAATCAGTTCTATATCCCAATCACCTAGTACTTCCAAAGCGATGACATAAGCATTCGTACCAATAGAATTGAGCTATAGCAATAGTTTTCAGATTCCAAATGATCGGTTAAATAGCAAAAAGTATGTCAATTATGACAAAATTCGGTACATTTATTTGTCCCATTGCTTGAGAGGAAATCGTCCAAAACGAATAAAACTGCAACGTAATGCTCTGGAACACACTCATGGAAGCAGTATTAGGTCACCAAAAAATCGCTTTTTCGTTAAACAACGGAATCAAAATGATTCAATGTCCTCTAACTTTTACCTAGTTCATCACGAATTCATTGATGGTCTAACTGGTCCAGGGTTTGGTACGAACGCCTTGATGAATATATGCAAAGGAATAGATACATCACTAATGAATGGTCAAACCCCTTATTCAAGAGTTTTCTCCTGATGAGAATCTTAAATACTCAATAGGAACTTTGGTGTACCCAAACTTTCTACTTATAGTTAGCGACAAGAGATCTACAACATTTGACTTATGGTGGTTTGATTTAATGCTAAAAGCATAAGACCTAGCTAAAAAGAAGCTGGGCTCAAGCTATGTAGAGATCTATGGCAGAAAAAAAAGTACAAAATGGTTTTCTTAAAAAGTTTGGTAAATGGGCTCCAATCATTGGCGGAGCTTGGATTGTATTAAACATTGTTGCTCCTCTAGCTTTATTGCGTATACCAGCTGTGCAGAAATTCTTTGTAGCAGTGGGAGACAAGCTTCCCTTTGACATTCCAGGAACTGGATAGAAATGATCACTGAAGTTATTTGCTTTTTCTTGCTTGGTATCGCAGCAGTGCTTCTAAATGCTGGACTCTCCTCTCTAGCTCTTCTACTCTTTTGGTTAGTTGTTCCATTGGTTATAAGAATCTTTATAGAGACTAGGGGGAATATGGATGACATAAAAGCATTTATTCAATTTGTTCGCCTGTAAATCAAATAAAAAACGATAACTAGTAGCAAAAAAGAATCAAGAGCTATATGCCAAGGAGGATATAGCTCATGCATTAATTGAAGCATTATGATGAAGATCAAAGTAAATTAAAAATGCTAGAAAGAAGCAAACTGATTACAATAGAACTGACGATTGGAAAATAAAAAGTAGAGTTTTCTCCATTAAAAATTAAGTCGCCGGGTAACTTGCCAAAGTTTAATTAATTTATGTAAGGGTAAAGCCGTCCTATTGCAGCAGTTACAACTCCAACACTGATTAGTAGTTTTTGCATTGACAATTATTTTTTGACTCTATTACTTTGCTTCCCCCTGAAGATCATAAGCAAAGGTACTCCTATAAGCATCAAAGAAGCATCTATAACAAGCAAAGTTACAAGGTTCATTTCAAACCACTCCTAGCTTCATTCCACTTTTTACCTTTGCAAGGATTTTATCGTCCAAGTCATTATCTGTTTGAAGAACAAGCCACTCAATAGCATTAACAATAAAAGCTTTCATCTGCTTCTTGAAAAACTTCTTAAGCATTAGAAAAAGAAGCGGCTTAAGTAGTAAGAACAGGAAGCTGACCATCAAATAAAAAATCTCTAGTTCATTCTTACCAAAAATTCAACAAAATTTTAAGAACAAGGCTCTTCATATATATAAAAGAGCTATTCCCGTAAGAATGAATATTTAGATTATGAGCTGACTATGCTTAAGGAGATCAAGGTATTAAAAACATTAGGTAGTCTGTGAACCAATTAACGAGGATTGCCACAGTAGCTTTACCAGCCTCTATAGGCATGGGAATTGCATGGGTTGGTATATCTTTGATGAGAAATGAGGGAAGACTTCAAGAGAGAAAGGTTGAACTAGAACTCCAACTCGGAGCAAAATCATTAAAAGGCATTTAGATAAAAAATTAGCTAATTGTTGCTACACGACTTTTCCTCTTTTATTTGCCTTGATTATTTAGATCGTATTCTGGGCGAAACAATCGACGTCACATCTACTTCTACAAAGGAATTCAATTTTAGGTTTAATGAGTTACAGAGCCATCCATAATTGTGATATTTGTATCAGTTGAATTAGCCCAGCGCAATTTACTGATTTCTTGATAATCGGCTCTGTTATAGGCCTCTAAAGCAGCTTCCCTCGAAGAGAATTCAATAATCACTGCAAGTTTTCCTCCTTTACCTTCAACGGTTATTGCATCCATATCCTTTGCTATGACTGATCCTCCAACCGATTCCACCCAAGGTTGAAAGGCTTCAACATATTCTTTAAAAGCTGGGTTGGTAATGGTTGTAGTAACTATCCAATAACCAGTTGCCATGAGAGAAGAAAAACACTTATGGAATATTTCCATTATTGTTTGAATAAGCCAAGCAGTTATCCTCTAATTAAGATTTAATTGATTGTTGTTTAATCAGAAAAAATTCCTTCTACGGATAGTTCTCTTCTTATCTCTGGCAACGGATATCGCTGGTAATAAACAACTATTCCACCGGCAATAGCTATTGATAACATGATCCAAGTAATTAATGATTTCTTTTTGTTAGTAATCTTTCGTTTAATTACTGTTGTCTTCTTTTGCATCTCAGGGAAACAGCTAGTCACTTCAATTAGATCCCAAATCTCATCTTGGTCATATGAAGAGAGTTTCTTACCTGGGATTCCACTCCCCTCTTGTAACCCTTCGGCTTTCATTTTTTCTCTAATAAGAGCCTTCCTCTCATCACTAGACATCGCTTTGAAGCGTTCTCGCCTTTCTCCACTACTCTCTTGATTTGTCATGCCTATTAAAATTTTTAAGAAATTCACTGTTTATCTGGTTGAGATAAAATAATTAATTTGTCAGTGGAGCCTGAAGAAAAGTAAGCAGATACAAAAAAATATGTAATTGTTATTTGAATTACAATTTTTCTAATGGCACTGGAAACCACTATCGTCACATTCAAACTTAATGGAACTTTTGCTGAGTGGTCAGCCATCTTTGATAGTGATGAAGCCAGTAAAAGACATGCAAAATATGGTATTAAGCCCTTATATAGAGGAGTTAATAAGGCAGACTCTAAGAAGGTGATTGTTATTCATCAACATCAAGAAAGGGACTTAGATAAGTTTCTTGCAGCCAATGGTGATTGGATCTCTACTCATAATGTTGATATGACTAGTTTTGATAAGTCAATTTGGACTAGCCATTAGTTTGTTAACAGAAAAAAGGTAACTAAGAAAATGTTTGTAATCTTTGATTAGTTATCTCAAATAAAAAGTGAGTCCAAGCAAATGGTTAGAAAAAAATAGAGCCTGGACTCAATGAGAGATATCAAAAGACCTACCTCCTTAATGACTACTAATATCCTTACGATACCCTCTTTTTTCTCGAACTATTTCAGTACTTATTTCGGATATGCAAAAGATTCTTCCTTTAATTTTCGCGCTTTCAATTAGCGCTGGTCCTGTCCTTGCTTGGGGATCGGATAAGGAAAATAATTGTCCTTTCTCCAAAGATACGTCAAATCAAGAGAGTAAAACTGAGCAGGTAGAAGAATCAGAAAAGTAAGCGTTAAGAAGCCATTATTTATAATTACTATCGATATTCCCTAGGCAAGAGAAGAAGTCTCAAATTATCTCATGAAGACTATTGCAAAGAATCCATGAGGATCAACCCCTAAGATAAATGTCTTTATCTCTTATCTTATTTTATGAAGATAATTCCTTCATTAATAATTGCCAACAAACATTAGAAGCATTTAGAGAAAAGCTTGCACGTTGTTCGCACATGAATCCATGGTCAGCATCGTCAATTTCAAGGTAGCTCAATCTATTCTGAGAAGGATCTTCTTTAATCAAAGCATTTTTGATCGCCGTTCGATCTACAAGTGGTATCAACAGATCAGCGTTACCACAAATACAAATTAATTTCCCTGAGATATTGCTCAGTAATTCCAAAGAGGGAGATCCTCCACCAGGCCTAGTCGTAGCGACACCAGCTCCGTAGAAATCAAAAGTTACATCTACTTCTGGGAGTGTTGAGGTAATTAAAGCTGCATGACCACCAAAGCAAAATCCTACAACGGTTATTGTTGACTGACTATATTGCTGCTTCAACCAATGCAAACAGGAAGAAGCATCATCAAGAATTTGTTGAGTGGTAGTTTGATCTTTATGTCGACGTCCTTCTAATAGATCATCTTCGTTATACCCAAGATTTAAATAAGGAGCTGTTCGAGCAAAAAGTGGCATTGCTAAAGCCGGAATATCTTTTTCTGCAAATCGATCGACAATACTTCTTACCCAACTATTAATACCAAACACCTCAGGCAGAACGAGTACGACATGCTTTCTTCCTTTCTTAGGATCATTCCACCAACAACGTAATGGGACTTGATCTTGTTCTATCAGAACCCAGTGTCCCTCCATATATCTATTTGATTGACAATGTTTTTAAAGAGTTAACCATATCCTCTAATGTTGTTTCAAAAGGAATGGGTTCCCAATCATAAAGGGAAATAGTTTCTGATATATCT